>JAIROD010000382.1 GCA_031257725.1 Planctomycetaceae bacterium
AATTTAGTTAACGACGGGGTTTACCCCGTGTTTGGGGGTTAAGCCTAACAACGCGGGGCAAGCCCACGCCGTTAACTTTCGGTTAATTTAGTTAACGACGTGATTTACCCCGTGTTTGGGGATTAAGTCGAACAACGCGGGGCAAGCCCACGCCGTTAACTTTCAGTAAATTCTGAATTATGAGAGATTCCATCTTGAAAATTCAGTTTTCGTTTTTTGTGAAGGACACAATTTTCTTGAAATCCTACGCGGAGATACAATGCGTAGAGACGCAATGCATTGCGTCTCTACTACAAAACCGAATTTTAAAGTGTGAAGAGCATCTATATTTTATAGCAGTGTTACACCGGCATTGGTATAGGCTTTGACCATCTCGTCAGGCCAAAGTCCACAAGCAACTTCACCAATATGAATTGCACGGAGCATGAACAAACAGATTCGTGATTGGCCAATCCCACCGCCGATTGTTTGCGGAAGTTCACCGCTTAAAATACTTTTATGAAATAATAATTTGAGACGATCTTCACATTGCCGGATGTTGACTTGTCGCCGCAGCGTTTCCGCGTCCACCCGAATGCCCATCGACGAAACTTCCAACGCAGTTTCCAGCTTTGGATGCCAAAGTAAAATGTCGCCGTTTAACCCAATACCCCCTTCACGTGGAGTTGACCAGTCGTCGTAATCCGGAGCGCGTCCATCATGAATCGTTCCATCCGGTAACTCGCCGCCAATACCAATTACAAAAATTGCTCCCGCCTCTTTGCATATAACCGTTTCACGCTCTTTCGGCGTTAGTTTCGGGTATTTCTTTTGTAACTCTTCGCTGGTAACAAACGTAATCTTTTCCGGTAAAATCGGTTTGATCTGGGCATATTGGGAACACACACGGTATTCTGTTGCTTTGATGGCTCTGAAAATTGATTCAACCGTCGATTTGAGAAATTCAAGATTCCGCTGGTCACGCTTCATCACTTTACACCAATCCCATTGATCAACGTAAAACGAATGAATCGGCGAAATGGTTTCATCCGGTCGGAGTGCATTCATATCGGTGTAAAGCCCTTCGCCAGGGCGAAAACCGTATTTGTAAAGAGCATAACGTTTCCATTTGGCAAGCGATTGAACAATTTCAACCTCCTTTTGGACATCGGTCGCGTAAAATTTTACCGGTTTTTCAACACCGTTTAGATTATCGTTTAATCCGGTGGTCGGATCAAGAAACATCGGAGCGGTTACACGCAATAACCCCAACTGAGTGGATAACGTGCGCTCGAAATCGTCTTTAATTCCTTTGATTGCAGTCTCTATTTCCCGAAACTTAAAGATGGGTTTATAACCGGAGGGAATCATATAGTTCGACATTGTGAACCTCTTGGATCGGCTGAATTTGATTAAAATAATTATTTTGCAACAGGGAACCCCCTAAACTCTGCGATCTAAAATCCAAAGTTCTTCAAAAGATAGTAAAAATAAATCTTTTGTCAACCTGATTCAAAAAAGAGAGGAAAAAAACAAAAAGAACTCACAACTCAATAGACCTTTTATCTCACTTGAAATGACAAAACTTCCATAAGGGAACTTTTACTTTTACTTTTATTTTTTTACCACCAAGGCGACGAAGTCGCACAAAGGTTGTCTGTTACGACATCTTTGTGCGACTTGTTCGCCTTGGTGGTTCAATGTTCATGGTTTGGGGAGAATGTTGAAGGGGTTAGGGAAAAGGTTTAATAATCACGTCAAACCGGATGTTTGATCAATCCGGTTGGAATTTTTATCGGTTGATTCGGTTAATTCAGAGGAAATTTCGGGTGAAATTTCGATTTGATGTAAAGCGCGGCAGAGTGATTGTCGTGAAGCGGGGCAATCACTGCAATGACCGCACAAGGGTTGATCATCGGAACTGCGGAAAAACGGTTTCAACATCGTCCAAAAATACCACCCGACCGCTGCAAGAGCAAGAACTGCAACAATAATTCCGAACATAATTCTAACTTTTATTTGAACGGTCACAAAAAACAACGTGAATCCCCCACTACGGTTTGGGACATTTGTTATTACTTTTAGCCGCGCGGGTGGAATTTTTTATGAACTGCTTTGAGCCGGGTCATATCGACATGAGTATAAATTTGTGTGGTAACAATACTGACATGACCGAGCATTTCCTGAACTTGACGGAGGTCTGCTCCGCCGGCTAACATGTGTGTTGCGAAACTATGACGCATGGTGTGCGGACTGATCGACGACGGCGTTCCCACTCGAATGGCGTATTTTTTAATCAACTCCCACATTGCCTCACGCCGGATTTTACGACCTTTGTACGAAAGGAACACCCAATGAGGAACTCCTTCCGCTCCGCGATCTAAACTTTCTTCATCGGAAAAATGAAAAAATTGCCAATGTTCAACATTTTGGCTGCGTTTCTGAAGAGTTGGACGTTCTTCCTGTATCCAGTCGTAATAGGCGTTAATCGCGCGAACTCCAAGCGGAACAATCCGTTGTTTATTACCTTTACCCGTGCAAAGACAATAACGTTCATCAGGATGAACATCCTGAAGTTTGAGATTGGTCAACTCGGAAACACGACAACCTGTTGCGTAGAAAAATTCCAGAATTGCCCGATCACGCCGCCAAAGTTTATCTTCTTCCGGTTGTGGAGCATGAAGCAGGTTTTCCACCTGACCCGGCGAAAGAACCTGCGGCATACGTTCCCAAAGTTTTTGACTGCCGAGAAGATCGGCATCGTTAGCGTGTAACACTCCTTCAAGTTGCAGATACCGGAAAAAAACGCGAAGCGAGGTAATATGACGCGCCAGTGTTGACGGTGCAAGACGCTGTTGGTCCAGCCAACTGACGTAATCCGCCAACAAATTGATATTGAGCGCATCAATAGTCCGATTGCCGAGCCAACGGAAAAAATGTTCCATATCACGCCGATAAGCCGCAATCGTATTATTCGCCAATTGCGCTTCGCCGGCAATATATTTCAAAAAACCGGCAAGCCAAACCTGTTGTGATGACGACGTTTCAATGATTTTCAGGTTTAACCGTCGCCGCCGTGAATTGTATTGCATAGCCCCGCCAATAATGAATAAATGAAATGTCAACGATTTCAATTTCAATTTCAATTGAATTAGGATATTAAGACACCGATTTGTATGTTATCGGCGAAATCGTGAATCCGGTCAAGAGTCTTCTCTGGTTTTCCAGTTCTGCGAAAAATTCTAAAAAATCAAAATTATTCAGTAGATTGGTCATTCGATCGTAACTGTCTATTTTAAACACGAAACACACAAACATTAGACCTTTTCGCTAACTTAAAAACAGTTCAAACAAACCTTATTAATGCCAATTTTCTCTCCAAGAAAACCAGTCCACCTCACTGTGCGACTGCGGGCGTTAGCGAGACTCGACTACAGGCGTTAGCGGAATCGGGAGCGAGGACGCTCCCGCCACAACAAGGTAGGCGATCCGCACACGGGACGCGTGAGATCCTTCGGTTAGCGAAAATGTCTAATATTCCGTAGCGGTGAATGTTTACTTTTCTGTCTCGTTAGGAACGGGACAATATTCATTATTACCCGAGATAATAACCATTGAGTAGTTACACAAAACTACGTTACATGATGTTGGTTCCATGATAGCCGAAACTATTCTTCATTCTCTATCGGACGCAGAAAATACCGATGTGTTTCACCTTGATCACAACGGCATTTTCACCTTTTACAGCGGTAACGTTCTGCTTCATTTTCTTGATCGAACCGATTCTTTGGTTGGTCTTTCGTTTTACGAAATCTTTCAGGAGATTGCCGGAATATTGGGAACGGTCAAACAAGCCTTTCTTGGTGAAACAACCTTCACTCAGGAATGGAATCATCATCGTCATCTTGAGTTGCGAATGTTCCCCGACCGAACTGAAAGCGGAGAATTGAAAGGGATCGTCGGTATTGCATTTGATACGACTCCCGCATCTCAAGCAATTCCTACACAAGAATATCAATGGTTACTCGAAACCGCTTTTGAAAACATTCAGGATGGAATTATGGTTGTTGATGAAAATCTGGTGGTTCGCCGTGTGAACAAGATGATTCGGAACTGGCTGCCGGAACTCATTCCCGACAAATATACCTGTTACAAAGCAATTGCCGGCATCTCCGAACCATGCCGTTTTTGCCCTTGTCTGAAAACATTCAAAACCGGCGAACAGCATCAACATGTTTACTACAATCCGCGGCATAATCGTTGGTATGAATTGACCAGTTCTCCGATTTTCGATCCGGTAACGGGAAAACCGATTTTTGTTATTGAATACGTGCGTGATATTGACGAACAATATCGTCGTGAAGAGGCGTTGGAACATCAGAAAAAATTGCTCAACGCGATTCTTGACGCTTCTTCGGATGGTATTTTGGCGTTGACCGACGGATTTGAAAAACCGTTCGCCAACACGCGATATTCGGAATTTTTTAACGGTTGGCAAAAATTACGGTTCAATGAACCGCTGGAAGTTGTTCGAGAATTTTATAATGCAACGTTATTGGATGTTGATGTTTTGCTGGATATGATAGGCGATGTGCGGAAAAATCATCATCCGCGTGAAAGTGTTCTGCATAACCGAGACGGACGAATTTCTCTTGTCAAAGGACGAGTTGCGGAAACCGGTCTTGGTCAAACCGGAATTACCGAGATATGGACTTACCGTGATATTACCGACCAAGTCCGATTCGAACAAACGCTTCGAATTATGCAAACCACCATCGACAATATCTCAATACCAATCTGTCATATTTCGGAATCGGGACAAATTGTTTATGTCAACAATTCAATGATTCAATCTCTTGGCTATCATTCCGGCGATCAGATTATTAACCGTTCGATTTGGGAAATTTGTTCTTCTTATTATGATCAACATTGGTCGGAATTTTGGGCGGAATTATTAACAACTCAATCCGCGAAAGTGAGCGGACAAATTCACCGTTTTGACGGAACCAATTATCCGGCGGAGTTATTCTGTGATTTGATTGAACAGGATGGAAAGAACTACATGGTTGCTTGTATTCACGATTTAACGGAGCAGATGCTTCGGATTGAAGCGGAAAAAGCGTCGGGTGAAAAGAGCAAGTTTCTTGCCCACATGTCCCATGAAATTCGGACGCCGCTTAACGGCGTGATTGGGATGTGTGATCTTTTGCTGGGAACGGAACTAACTCCCAAACAGCAGGAATATGCGATCATGGCACAATCCTCCGGTAAACATCTTCTTTCATTAATCAGTGATATTCTTGATTTTTCCAAGATTGAAGCGGGTAAACTGGAGATTGAATCTTACGAATTTGATTTGCCGGAACTCATTGATTCCGTGTTTGGTATTTTCGCGCCGGCAGTACTCAATAAACGGCTTGAACTATGTGAGGTGCTTCAGAGCAAAATTCCCCGATATGTTCTCGGCGATGCCAACCGTGTACGGCAAATTCTCGTCAATTTTATCGGGAACGCCATTAAATTTACCTCGAAAGGTGGAATTCGGTTAATGATTAGTGTGGTTGACGTTTGCGATTTGCAGTTTACGCCGCGATGTCGAGTCCGGTTTGACGTGATTGATTCGGGAATTGGTATTCCGAAATCTCAGATCAACCGTTTGTTTACTTCTTTTTCTCAAATTGATTCTTCGTTTGCTCGTCGTTTTGGCGGAACCGGTCTTGGTTTGGCGATTTCAAAGGAATTGATTCATCTGATGGAGGGGACGGTTGGAGTCGAGAGTATTGAAGGGGAAGGGTCTGATTTTTGGTTCGAAATTCCGTTCCCAATAACGGAAACGCCTGAAAAAGAACCGTCGGTCCGTTTACCGTTTGATAATCCGATATTTTCGGGTATTCCGGTTTTTGTTGTTGCAGGCAATACTGTGTTGCTCAATGCCATAACATTGCAGTTGCAATCGTGGGCGATGAATGTTTCCGCGTTTTCTGAATTACGGTCGGCGCAAAAGGTTTTTAATCCTAATTCCCCGCCGCGTCTTATTTTGATTGACCAAGCGATGTTCGATTCACCGGAAGCGGTTACGGAGATGAAATTACTGTGGGAAACGGTTCAATCTTCTCCGCAACTCCAATCTTCTCCACAATCTCCGTTTTCTCCACAATCTCAATCTTCTCAGCTATTCCGTCAAACAACAATGATATTGCTTGTTCCGATTGGGGAAACGTCGAAAACTTCCGAATCGTTGCGATCATTGAGCGATTTATTTCTTACCAAACCGGTTTTGTCTGCGATTCTTGCGGAGACGGTTACGGCAGTTCTTGACGGGACTGGAATCGAGCAACTCCTTCATCGTCAACAATCCGAGTTGTCGGAACAAAAACAACATGGAGAGTTGGAGTCGTTGTTGGATCAAACGCCGCTCATTCTTGTTGCGGAAGACAATCGGGTCAACCAAATGGTGATTGCGGAGATGCTGAACCGGGCGCAGTACCGATGTGAAATAACCGGCAACGGAATTGAGGCATGTGAATCGGTTGTGCGAACCAAGTTTGATATTATTCTGATGGATTGTCAGATGCCGGAGTTGGACGGTTTGGAGGCGACGCGGATTATTCGGGAGATGGAACAAGGAAAAACCGAACAGAAACCTGCTCATCATGGACGTATTCCGATTATTGCCTTAACTGCAAACGCCACCAAAAGCGATAAAGAACAATGTCTCAACGCTGGAATGGACGCATTTTGTAGTAAACCGATTGAGTCGGAAAAACTATTTACGCTCATTCGACATTGGTTGTTGTTGAGAGTCAACAGTGAATAGGGGTTCTCGACTATACTGCAAACGGCATGATATTGGTTGTTTTTGTTTGATTCAAGAGGTAGGCAACCTTTCGCCGAAAGGTTTTCACCCACGGTTGCGTCGGCGATAGCCGACTTGCCCCTTTGCCTCTGTTTCCCGTCGGCAATCAGTTTCCAAACCGGTCAGAAACACAAATTACTCAATCGAATCTGATTCACTGTTGCCTATCGGCAACGCAACTGTGGGTGAAAACCCTTCGGCGAAAGGTTGCCTACCATCGAATGACCAATCTACTGAATAATTACAATAAATTAATAGACACCAACAGTTTACCAAAATTCCTGTGAAAATCCTTCTGTGTTCTGTTTTACATGTTCACCATGTAGTATTTCCAATAGTTTTTCCACAAATTGGGGTGTTCTCGGTCCGGGTATTGTTGCATAGTTTTCCGTTAAAATGAAAATGCGTCCTGTTTTTACAGCATTGACCGTATGACCGAGCGTTTCCCAATCGGCAATCAAATCGGCTTCTTTTTTATCCCGTTCTTCTGCGGTGGGATTTGCCGACAACTCGCCGACCACTTCGCTGATCATTAAATCGACAATAACATCGGGATTCATTGCCAGTATCCCTTCAACAGACACATTCGGAAAAGCAAGACCGGTTGCTTCGGCAACATTGATTCCGCCAGCCCATCGAATTGCATCTTGAAAATAAGGGTTTGTTCCGGCAACATAGACATTGCGAAGTTGACCGCCTTCCCGATCTCGGTCAATACAGATCAAAACACGAACCGGCTCAAACTTTACCGCTTTGGTTTGAATCGCCTTCAATTTTTCCTGCAATATCACTTTTCTTGCCTGCGCCGACCGCATAACATCAGCACCAAAACGTTCACCAATCAAATCGTATGATGCCGACAGTCCTTCCATACTTAGATGATCAAGCAAAAGAACTTCAATACCTGCTTTTTGAGATTGCGTGACGAATAATTCTTTTCCAACCAACAAGATCAATAAATCCGGTTTCAAACCGACAATTTTTTCCCAATTGGTGTCGTGAAAACCGCCGATTTTTTCAATTTCTTTTGTTTCGGGCGGATATGTTGTGAATCTTGAATCGCCGACAATTCGATCACCAATTCCGATGTCAAATAAAACTTCCGTAATACTCGGAGCCGTCGAAACCAACCGTTGTGGAGATTCCACACGTTGAACCGGTTGCGGTTGCGGCGGGGCGCATCCGTTATTCCAAAAAGCAAGGAAAACAAGATGAAACAACAAAACAATCTTGCATTTTTTTATTGACGGATCCATTTTATCAGATTACGTTGGGTTAGATTATGTTAGGTGATGTGGGAGCGTTTGGTGTTTGGTGGGGGACGATTAGGGTTACTGCGTGTTCAATAGCGGCATTCTTCAGGCGTTCTTCAGAGCCGCAACCGGAATGCAATATAAATACGGCAACCTTTCGCCAAAGTGTTTTCACCCATGGTCGCAACGGTTGGTTTTTAATTTTAATTCAATTCCGTTTTAATTTTTCCATTCGGCATCCGAATTGTTTGCCCGAAAAGGCAATGCCAAGAAGAAGGACTCTTCCAAGATATTTATTGTAATATTTTCGGTCGTGGATCTGTCTCATGGCTTCGTTGAGTAAGGCATCGACGGTTTTTTCGGCGTGATACTTGATTTCGACGACTACGGTTAAGTTCGGTTGTTCCCAAACCGCGTCGGAACGTCCGATGTTGTTATGTTCCTCGCCGCGTATCTTGAATCCAAGCAACCGCATCCAAAGCAACAGGAGAGAATGGTAATAGGATTCCTGAGAGATTTGAAGATCATAAGGGATCGCGGCAATCATAGACTCAAGACTGCGGGAAAAACCGGATTCATCAGAATTGTTGATCTGCTGTTGCATCGTTCTACGCAATTCGTCAATTTGCTCATCGGGATATTTTCCATACGCTTGCAACAAACACGTCAATAATGATTCATTGACTTCCGAGTTGGGAATACCAAGCGTATATCTAGGGCGTCCATTAACGAGTTCCTTCTGTTTGATCGTCAAATAACCGGTCTGAAACAACAAAGACACTTCGCCAATATTAACCGGATCATATCCGTCAAAAATCTTTTCATCTACAACAAGCGGTTCCAGGAGGATATCCACTCGATGGCGGTGTTGAATAGTCTCGATCAGAAAAGTGGGCGTACCGGTACGAAACCAGTAATTGGAAAATTCCTGAACTTTGAAAAATTTCAACGTTGAAAACGGA
The DNA here is from genome assembly GCA_031257725.1 of Planctomycetaceae bacterium. Classification (GTDB taxonomy): domain Bacteria; phylum Planctomycetota; class Planctomycetia; order Pirellulales; family Thermoguttaceae; genus WRKP01. The sequence goes on from JAIROD010000382.1 coordinate 9,051, forward strand.
TTATAGATCGCCGTTTTTCCGTCCCACGTGTAACCATTATACCAGTAACGAATTTGATCCAGCAGATATTCTCTTGTCATCTTCAAATAGTCGGCGGCACTGTCGATATAGTCAGAAAAATTATTTTCCAACTCTTCCTGCGTATAGCCGCATAACGCCGCATATTCTTTTTGCAACGTAATATCATCAAGATTATT
>JAIROD010000509.1 GCA_031257725.1 Planctomycetaceae bacterium
ATCAATTTGTTAGCGTTCAACGTATAAAGATTTTCCTCTTGCCTGAAAAGGGGATATTTTGTATGATTCGACCATGATTGGACAATTTGTTCTTATCGTGAATGATAAGGCGATTGCGTTATGGTTTCAAATTGAAACCATTTTCCTACATATAAAAAACACCTAAAACAAAGAAAGGGACAGCAATGTCTAGTGTTGACAGTACTAATTCCTACCTCAATCTGTTAAATTCCAGTTATTCGACCACCGCTAATTCTGATCGGATGAACGATTTAACGATGTCTGATTTTATCAAAATGATGACGGCGGAACTGCAAAATCAAGACCCGACGAATCCGATGAGCAATACGGATATGCTTTCACAAATCGGACAAATCCGATCAATAACCTCCAACGATAAACTTTCATCAAGTATTGAAGCGTTAACACTGGGTCAAGCACTTTCAACAGCGTCAAACCTGATTGGAAAAAACGTTACCGGTACTGACCGAAATGATAATCCGGTTGCCGGAACGGTGGACAAAATTACCATTGAGGATGGCGTAACGACATTGCATATCGGTTCTTCGGAAATCACGGTGAACAGTATTAAATCAATTGACCGTTGAAATCCCCACAATCTATTTTAGTAACTATTCATTCGTTTTAGGACTTGTTTTATTGTTTTTTTCATTTTTGATGTCCGATCCGGCGAGTCCTGCAAGGACTATTGTAACTATTCAGTCGAGGAGGTAGGCGATCTTTCGCTGAAGGGTTTTCACCCACGGTCGCAACGGTTGGTTTATTATTCGAGTTGTACGCGGTTGGTTTTTAATTTCCATCTGCAAACAGGGGCAAGTCGGCTATCGCCGTATTAGTATTTAGTATTTAGTAAAACCTTTCGGCGAAAGGCGTTCACCTACGGTCGCCTACCCTTTTCACGTTTGACGTAAGTCTTTGTACTATAAAGACTTATGGAAACATATAAGTGGCTGTTCACTGCCCCGTTCACTCCTCAAAACGGCTTTGTTCACCGGGAATATGAATTGATGTAAACTATTGATTATAAAGGGGTTATAAAATATCCCGATGCAAAATTGTATCGAAATTTTCATTTTGTGGTGTTTGCGAATTTTGTTACATCGTTAGTGTTTTAGGTTTGGCAACAGATGATTTTGATGTACTAACAGGGGGGCTTAAACCAGACATAATTATCATCTTTGGGTTTAAAACGAGTATTATCATAGTAGGAAATGTCAGTATTTTCAAGAGACTCCGGTGATTTAGATTGATAACTTTGAATCATTCCGTCCGCTGTCTGTGGGAAAAACTTGAGAAATAAGGATCATTTTTAACGAAAAAGATTTTTTACCTAAAATCATCTTTTTATTTATTTTTTCTAAATTTTTTTCGATAAAAAATATGAGGGTTCTATTGTGTAATTCCATTCACCGTGAAATTTGTGTGGTTTAATATTACATGATTTTAATTCTGTTTCTTTGACAATAATTCCTTTTTTGTAAATTTTTTTATCAACAACACCTTTGATTTTTAATCCTTGTTCTGTTGTCGTGTTACTGATCAAGTTGACGATTGTTGCCCTATCAACGAGCGGGCGACCTCGCCAGTTTTTACTAATGAATGAAAACAACCGATGTTCAATTTTGTTCCATTTACTCGTGCCGGGCGGAAAATGACAAACCGTTATTTCTAAATCAAATTCATTCGACAACGCCTGTAGTTTTTTCGTAACTATTCAGTAGCGATTCTATTGTTTATCATCAGGCAAATAATTACAAGGTAGGCAACCTTTCGCTGAAAGGTTGCGTCGGCGTACTCGCCGACATTGCCCTTGTTTGCAGATGGAAATTAAAAACCAACCGTGTACAACCTGAATAACAAACCAACCGTTGCGACTCGACTGAATAGTTACGTTTTTTCTTCCATAATCGAGAACGATCACTATTACTTCCTCCTGAATCTGCAGTGATTAAAAGCTGTGTTGATTTTGGAAATCGTTTGCGTCCCCTCTGAAGCCACCAAGCACGAATACTATTGACCGCCAATTCTGCCGTATCATGATTCACCCCAATATTAACATAACCATTATTGTTAATTAAATCGTACACGCCATAAGGAATCGCCTTACCCAATTTCGCATTAGGAAAATCATGCCTATTCGTTTCGACAGGACATTTTTTCGGTTGATATTCGCGTCCTTTATTACTGTAATTTCCAATGTTTTCCTTCTTTTTTGTGTACACGGAAATCACGGGTTGATTCTTGATACGATATCGATTAACATACTTGTTAATGTATTCAAATTGTTTGTTACGGTCAGGATGATTGATTCCTTCACGGGTTTTGCTATTGGCTTGTAACGAATATCCTTGTTGTTTTAATAATTTTTGTACTGTTGTCTTGCCAACTTGATGACCTTGTGACCGCAATTCATTAGTAAGTTGACGAAGACTTTGACACGTCCAGCGCAAGGATGATTCTGGGGTACCGCGAGTCACCGGATCAATAAGTTTATTGAGGGCAGATAAGAGTTGGTGATTGGTCTCGGTCATTTTTTTTCGTCCGCCTCCTGAACGGCGACAACGTCCAGGAAGCAAGTCGAACGGATCGTCAAGTTGGTGGAGGGCGAACCGAATGGTTTTGCGATTGACACCAGTGGCTTGATGAACGGCACGGAGACCGCCGCGACCAAGAGACCACGCCTTGGTCGCAAGCCACATGCTACGAGACCGCTCATCCAGAAAAGGATAAATACTATTGTAACGTTCACCTATTGTTGATAAAATTAAGTTGTCCATAAAAGAATTATAACATATCATAAAAGGTTGAGTGCAAGCGAAAACGAAACAGTGATTGTCAAAAACAAGTTTACATTTTATATTATTTTTTTTTCAAAAAACATTTAGTTTGTCCCTTTAACACTAAAAAAAACATGCGAGTAAAAAACAGTTTGTCGCGAATTATTATTGCGTCAGGAAGTGGT
>JAIROD010000533.1 GCA_031257725.1 Planctomycetaceae bacterium
GTTAACGACGGGGTTTACCCCGTGTTTTGGGGTTAAGTCTAACAAAGCGTGTCAAGCCCACGCCGTTAACGTTCGGTAAATGCTGAATTATGAGAGATTCCCAGTTTAATAGTTAACGACGGGTTTTACCCCGTGCTTAAGTGTTAAGTCGAACAACGCGGGGCAAGCCCACGCCGTTAACGTACGGTAAATGGAGATTTATGAGTGATTGGACGTATCACTGTTTCAGTCGGGTTTTACCCCGTGTTTTAGGGTTAAGTCGAACAACGCGGGGCAAGCCCACGCCGTTAACGTTCGGTAAATGCTGAATTATGAGAGATTCCCAGTTTAATAGTTAACGACGGGGTTTACCCCGTGTTTTAGGGTTAAGTCGAACAACGCGGGGCAAGCCCACGCCGTTAACGTTCGGTAAATTCTGAATGATGAGAGATTCCCAGTTTAATAGTTAACGACGGAGTTTACCCTGTGTTTGTGTCGTCGCGGGGTAAACCACACCGGTAACAAAGGCGAATAATTGCATGTTGCGAAAATAAATATTCCACTGAATAATTACAAAAAAATTGAAATAAAAATAGACCGTTACACTCAATAGTAATACGATGATGAAAATTCCACTGAATATATTATCCGAATTATTTTGGAATTTGTGGTTTGTGTTGCCTGTGGAATTTTTTATCAGAAGAGTTATAATGATGCTTGCGTCTCAAAACCTAAAACCACAAAACAACACATCCCAATTAACATGATCAAGCGGCGTTCTATTCGTTTTACCATGTGGACGGCATTGACATTGTTGTTTCTATTAGTATTCCTGTCGGCTCTTGCGGGACATTATGCGGTGAGTTTGTACAAAAAACAAGTTCGTGATATTGCATGGCGTGCCAATGTTTTACCGGTTGCAGGAAAAATGAGCGGTTATGTTAGTGAGTTGCGAACAATTCTCAGCGAATTTCGTGGAATTCGTCAAACTCGTCTTCGGTTTTCGCCGTTGGATACACAGAATGATCGACCAGTTCTTGAAGTAAAATTTCGGACGCCGTTGTTTGGTATCGAGCAGGCTCATCGGGAATATCGGCAATTACTGAATGATCGTGTTACTGAAATTGGTGTTGAAGACGGTTTTAAGCAGGAATTTTCGACCGTCAACGAAATTCAACGTTCTTTAAAAACGTTGAATCTTATCCTTTCACAAAACGAAAACCGGATAACGGATTCCGCTCTTGAAGACATTGACGACCAATTAACGCAACTCCAGCAACTTGCCAATACGTTACCGAATTACCTTCATGAGGAACTTAAAATCTATTCTCAGGCAATGAAACAACGGGCGCGTTGGCTTAATGCGATTGCGATTATTTCTGTAGCAATTTCTGCGGTGTTGACCTTTTTACTGATTCAAATTTCGTACATTTGGATTTTCAAACCGCTTGGTCAATTGATTGAAGGTTCACGCAAAGTGGCGGGCGGGACGTTTCAGTATCGTATTCAGTTACAATCTCAGGATGAGATGGCGGAACTGGCGGAGGCGATGAATCAGATGACGCAGCGGTTTGAAGATATTCGGGACGATCTTGATAATAAAGTGCGGGAACGGTCCCGTGAATTGGTTCGGAGTGAACAGCTTGCGAGTGTCGGATTTCTTGCCGCCGGTGTTGCGCATGAAATCAATAATCCGCTTATGGCTATTTCTACGTGTGCGGAATCGTTACAACGACGAATTGTTTCGGTCTTAGCTCAAAACGGACGCGGTTCCGATGAAACAGAATATGTTAAACGTTATCTTAAAATGATTCAGGATGAAGCATTCCGTTGCAAGGGAATTACAGAAAAATTATTAAGTTTTGCACGCTCGGAACGTCAGGAACGTCAACGCACCGACTTTGTTTCACTTATTATCGATATCGTTGAAATTACCCGTCAACACGATGCATTTAAACAAAAGGAAATTCGATTGGATTTACCGAAACAGTTTGAAATAACAGTTAATCCGCAGGAGATGAAACAAGTTGTTCTTAATCTTCTGACAAACGCCTTGTACAGTACGAATGCGGACGGAATCGTAACAATAACGTTGCGCAAGGAAAACGCCCGCGCATTGTTGACGGTTGAAGATAATGGAATGGGCATGGATGAATCGGTGTTGAATAATATTTTTGAACCTTTTTTTACCCGCCGCGAACATGGTCAAGGTACGGGCTTGGGGCTTTCCATTACCTACCGGATTATTGAAGATCATCACGGACGTATTGAAGCGTACAGTAAAGGTGTTGGTTGTGGTTCAACATTTGTCGTTGAATTGCCGGTCGATGGCTAAAATCGGTGATACCTTTAGCGGGCATCATTATGGTAACGGTCTATTTTTATTATACTCCTCACACTGGAGAGTTTTGTTTTCGTTTTAAAAATATTTTTATTAAAATCACCTGCCTTTGATTGCGGCTGCGCCGTGATAGGCTTAATAAAATAAACAATTACATTGGAGGCTCTATGGTGTTTATTTTAATTTGTATCATTGGTCTTTTTTTCATGGGACCGATTGCGTTTATTTGGTGTTGCAGTCTGAGTTCACGTATTCGTGATTTAGAGAAACAAAAAGAACATCTTGAATTTATGTTGCAAAATCATTCGACTTTTTCACCGAAAAAAACGTTTGTTCCGCTGACAACAGAACCAGTGAACGATGCGGGAAAAACGGAAACGGTTGCCGATTCGGAATTACAAACTGCAATGCAATGGACGCAAGCGATTCCGTTAAAAACCGCAACAAAAAAAGAATCGCCGCCGGATTCGCCGACTTCAAAATTGGAACCTATATTTGTTGCAATTCCGCCGCAACCACCGCAATCACCAACATTACCGCCGATAACATTACCAACAGTAACAACAATTTCCGCCCCAACTCCATCATCATCAACTCCAATATTGCCAATACCGGCAGCAACAGCAATACCGGATAAAAAACCGCGAACGGATGAAGAATGGGAAAAGACCAATTCCGTTGCATTTTCAAAAGAGGACAATATTGTTTGGCAATCGGTTGAACTTTGGATAGGGCGTAAACTTCTTGGTTGGGTTGGTGTTTTGGGGTTTATTGTTTCCGCCGCATTATTGATTCGTCATGCGGTTCAATCCGGTTGGATTGGCGCAGAACTTAAAGTTTGCGGTATTGCGTTTTTTGGAGCGGTGTTTCTTGGCACCGGAAAGTATTTTTGGAACAACGGTTGGCAACGTTTTTCGAAAATGCTTTCCAGTGCGGGAATCATTATTTTATTTCAGGCGGGTTATGCTTCATTTGCGTTTTACAAATTAATTTCTGTTTCAACGGCAGGCGTTGTCATGTCGTTTATCATACTTGGTTCATTTTTGCTCGCATGGCGTTACGCTTCAAAATTACTTGGTATCATTTCCATTTTTGGCGGTCTTGCCGTTCCGATACTTCTTTCGACAAACACTGATCGTTACGCCGAATTGTTTACGTATCTGATCATTCTGAATATTGGAACGATCGTTCTTGTTAATTTGTTACAACGTGCGCCGATCGGTTTTCTTGCCTTTTTCGGTACGCAACTTGAATTTTGGCTTTGGTATTTACGTTATTATTATCCGGCGGATTCTGTTCCGGCGGAAAAACTTGCGGCTGTTTTGATTTTTCAGGGTATGTTTTATCTTATTTATCTTGCCGATACAACAATTGCCGCGATGATTCCTCGCATTCGCGCACTGCCGACTTGGGACGATGCCATGCGAACTGTTTTTTTGCCGATCATCTTTTTCGGAACAATTTGGCAATTATTTCGTAACGACTTGGTGTTTGGTTCATGGCTTGGTGTTACAGCCTTTATTGGAGCGGCGTGGTATGGACTGCTTGCCGTACTTTATTCACGGCATCTCGCAAGAATCTGGAACAACGATATTGAACAAAAATTATCTATCTATTGGAAGGCGGCACCGACAGCCGCAACAGTAATTGCATTAGGATTTGTCGCGATTGGTATTCCGTTGCATTTTGATGCCGCATGGTTTGCGCTCGGTTGGATTACGGTATTTGCCGGATTGTGGTATTTCGGGCATCGGCATGACAATAAAACTTTTCGTGTTATGGCGTTGTGTTTTATGAGTCTTGGCGTTTGCCGATTATTGTATGATATTTTTGAACCGGCAATATCAGATCATTCCGTTTCATTTTTAACAAGATTGCCGGTATTTTCATTTTTTGATTTACCTTCTTTTGCGGCGATTTCTGTTGCTATTTTTGCAGCAGTTCTAACACACCGATTATTCACCGCAGAAAGCAAACAATCTCAAATCCTTCGTAATTTTTGGATTGGTTTAGTAAGTTACGGTTTTATGGTTTTATTTCTGTCCGTAGAATTAGTACAATATTTCACATTTCGTCCCGAACTTTACATTCCTTGCGCTCATTGGGCGTCGCTTTCGCTCACCGTCCTCTGGATTCTTTCGGCGTTACTGTTACATGAAATTAGTTTTATCTTCCGTTCTTTTACTCTGCAAAGTATTGCGTTGTTTATTTTCTGTATTCTACCGGTCAAAATGTTTGTCGATCTTTTTTCAAGAGCATATTTTTCAGAACCGATTTTGAATCCATTTTGTCCTGTGATGATTTTTTCAAGTTTAGTTTTGATTGCCGTTGCCGTTCAATCCCAAATCGCCAAACGATTAACTAATGAGCAACACAAAACAAGAATTTTAGGACTGGGATGCGTGGGAATTTTTTCATTGCTGGGCGTTTTATCAATTGAATGTTACCAATTCTTTCTACGTTATCCGGTTCCGATAATAGGTTCGTTAGAAACGATAAACGATACAATAAAAACCAATATTGCGTTGGGCATGTTGTCGGTTCTTTGGACATGCTATGCTCTTGTCCTGTTAATATTGGGAATTTTGTTTCAAAGTAAAATTTTGCGCGGTTGCAGTCTTGCCGTTTTATTTGGAGCGTTAGTCAAAATTGCTGTTGCGGAAATTCTTTGTCGTCCTGATTACGATCTTGCGTTTGTCAATCCTTATTTTGTTACGATGCTCGTACCGATATTAACCGTTATACTTACCGGGTTCCAAACAATTCGATTCAAACCGGTTGAGAGTAAAACGGAACGAGATGCGTTTCTTTTCGCCGCTTTATCGGGCATGATGTTGTTTTGGATAGTTTTATCTATCGAGTGTTTTACTTATTTCAACAAAAATCCGTTTTCCGTTGATCCGGCAACACAAATATTTATTGCAACAGCATCATTACCGGTTCTTTGGGCGTTGTTTGGCGGTCTGCTGATTGTTATCGGAACGGCGGGACAATCCATTTGGCTTCGCGGTTTTGGATTGCTGGTTTTTGCGATAACCGTTATAACAATAATTTTACTTATCTTATTCCGCCGACCGCCGTTTGAAATTCCGTTGCTCAATTTCTATTTTATAACAGTTTTAATTCCTGCAACTGTAATGATCATTATTGCGGTGTGGAAGACACGGATGGATTCTTTGAAAGACCCGCGTGAACGTATTGGTTTTTTATCGTTTGGAATTTTGGGAGCTGCTCTGTTGTGGGCGGTGTTGTCGGTCGAATGTTTCACTTATTTCAATATCCGTACCGAATTACCAAACTATCAATTCCTTGCAACAGTGTCGCTCACTGTATTCTGGACGATATTAGCAATAATCGGAGCGGTTATTGCCGGAACATTCCGTTTGAAATTATTCCGTTTTCTATCGGTTGGTTTGATTTTATTAACGTTACTAAAAGCATTGCCGATGGAGATTGGGGCGCGGCCGGATTATTTAACGCCTTTTTTGAATCCGTATGCCGCTCCGCTTTGTTTGCTGGCATTGGCGTTGATTTTTATTAACGTTTATTTAATTTCAACGCTTGATGAAAAAGACGACAATGAACGTAACATTTATCAAATTATTGCATTGAGCGGGGTTGTATTTCTTTGGCTGGTTTTATCGTTGGAATGTTTCAAGACGGTTCGGTTGCTTCAGGGGGCGGGAAATGAAGCGTGGAAAGCACAGATGAGTTTATCGATTCTTTGGTCGGTTTTTGCGGGAATATTGATTTTCATCGGTTTTGTCTGGCGTTCACCGGTGTTACGCTGGATGGCAATTCTATTATTTGCTGTCACGTTAACAAAGATATTGTTTATTGATATGTCGGGAGTTCACGAGATTTACCGTTTTGGAGCGGTATTTGTGTTAGCGATTTTCCTGTCACTGGCAGCGTGGGCTTACCAACGATTCAAACCGGAATCAAAATAATCAAAAAAATTCGTACCGGTCTATTTTATTTTTACCCAACGGACACAGAGATTTGTTATGAATATTCGAATTGAATTGGGGTTTTGCAAAGTTATATACTCGTTATACTTTTTTCACTCCTAGCGTTCAGAGGGTGGTTGTTAAAATGGATAAAAATTTTAAGTCAATTATTGGCAGGTAGGCGACCGTTCGCCGAACGGTCGCTCCGGTTGAAATTTCACTGATTCCAAAACGGTTTGCGCCAGCAAAACGGTTTATTATTGAATCGACGTGCGATAGACAGGACAAACCTTCCTGGTGTCATTTAAATCTCAACCGGCGCGACCGTCCAGCGGACGGATCGCCTACCTCGCAATTTTCTACGTTAATTGACCT
>JAIROD010000546.1 GCA_031257725.1 Planctomycetaceae bacterium
AAAATGGTAACTATTCCGTCCCGCATGGGACTATTAAGTAAAATACTTTATTAACCGTATGCTTTAGCTTACGGGCGAGACGGTTACACATCATCAAGTCCCGCAGGGACGACACTTGAAAATGGTCGCTAGGTTCAAGTGTCGTCCCATGCGGGACTTTTTAGTAAATAGTAAATGTAGTAAGTGGTCTTCTGTTACCGTAAGCTAAAGCATACGGTTAATAAAGTATTTTACTTAATAGTCCTTGCAGGACTAATAAAAAATTAAAATAGACAGTTACAAAAAGTCTTCAGCGGGTCGTCCGGCGTTTGATGTTCTTCTGATGTTCAAAATTCTTATTCATAAAACGGATTACAATCTTTCTGAAGGTTATGAAGTGACCAATGCGTCGGTTCATGATATACTGTCAACGGCATTATACTCATTACACTTTAATTTTCGGTTTTTGAAACATACGCAGGATGCGTTTCATCACTAAAAATAAGCATATTCCGTGATCATTTCAAAAAACAAAAACCGAATTTTAAAGTGAGAAAAGTATAGTTTGTTAACGGCGGAGTTTACCCCGTGTTTTGGGGTTAAGCCTAACAACGCGGGGCAAGCCCACGCCGTTAACGTTCGGTAAATTCTGAACTATGTCTGAACTATGAGAAATTTCCGACTGAATTGTTATAATCATTTTTCGTGTCATTTTGTGTATTTCGTGTTAAAAAGGATTAAAATAAAATGTTATCAAAAATTAAAACCGAATTTTAAAGTAACATAAGTCTATTATTCCTTCTTCATCTTCTTTTTTGGAACAAAATATCCAATGAGCAACAATATCAAAAACAGAAACCAACTCGTTCCTGATAAAATAGCACCTCGCCAAAATGAATCCGGCGAATAACGATAATTCAGGCGGAAATGTCCGGCGGGAAGATCAACTCCACGAAAAATTTCTTTAATCGGTCGGATATCTCCCAATAAAGAAGAAATAACTTGTTGACCATCATCCGAAAGTGTTTCAATCCGAAGCCGCCAACCAGGCCAAAATTGATCGGAAAGAACAACCGTTCCCGATTCCAATAATTTCGCTTCAATAATAAGACGGTTCGGTTCATAATGAATAATGCGGGAAAATTCTTGTTCTGTTTTTTCCATTTCTATCTTCTGTTTTTTTCTCTCATGATTTTCTTTTGTATTTTCATTTTTGTTTCCATTTTCATTTTTATTTTCACTTTCATTTTTTCTTTCAATCCAAGTCCGTTGACGGGGATTTTTCAACTTCCAAAGAACTACATTTTCTGCCCAATCCGTTGGAGTATCCGCCTCATTGGGACGGACAAGCATGACCGCAAGATTAGGATCAAGCGGTTTGGAAACATCCATCAACGCATATTCCACACCAAGAAACATGAGATTATTTTCAAGCCGATAATCGTTGCGTATATTTTTCCTGACCCACGCAGCATAAGAATAAGGGCTCATTGTTCCTGATTCGACTGCTTTGGCAACCGGCAAATTACCGAAATGATTACGCGGCGCGTCGTAATGAAATTGCATTTGCATCAGTTGACGTTCATAAATGCGAAATTCCGTTTCACGGTTCGGCGATGATTCCCAATGCCAACGCGGAAGCGATTTGATATTCAAATGAATCCGAATCGGCATGAAATCATCAGGATGCTCTATTCGTTTTAAAAATTCAGGATGATTTTTGTAATATTGACTTCGATCCATCGTAAACAACGTCGGACGGCACGAACAATAAAGATCAACGGAAACAATTCCTAAAATGATTACAGAAAACATTGTTGCGGAAAATTTATTTCTATAACGTAGTAGTAAAAGAACAGAGAATAAAATCAATACCGTTTGAATTAATGAGCCGATCACTTGTTTTTGTGCGAGATCGGGTTTGAAGGGACCATTGAATTCACCGGACGGAATTTTGGCGGTAAGATGATTCCATTCGCTCTGTATGGAGGCGGGAAGGAGTAGCAGAATAGAAATAACAATAATACAAAACGCAATTCGTTTAAAACGATTTAATAATTGCAACCATTCCGATTTTACAGAACTGTTGTCTGTTATTTTTTGAGCGAAATTTAATAACAATAAATCAAAACCGTAACCAACTAAAACAGCCATCGGGCAAGCGGCGAAGGTAAGCAGTTTCGGTGCGTAACGGAATTGAATATAGCCGGGAATCAAAACCTGCATGAACCAATACATTCCGCCAACCGGAGCGGAAACCGGATTCTGTTCCGGCGGAACACCGAAACCAAAAGTCAACAACCAACCCAGTCCGTAATACCCGATACCGCCAAGTAACGAAATCACAAGAAGCCACGAAAGCCAGACAATCCGAATATTACGAGCGTAACGTAATCGAAATCGAAGCATCAAAACCGCCAGCAAAAACGGTACAATCCCAGCGTACAAAGTAAAATGCCAATCGGGAGATTTGATGTAGCGAAAAACAGTTCCATACCACGCCGTATTTTGCGGAAAATTTCTTCCCGTAATATTAGACCAAATAAACGATACAAAACTAAGCGGATGGGTACTGAAATTGTAGGAATTAGATTGATGGGCATCAAGAATACCACGTTGAAAAATACCATTGAAAATCCGTTGCCAACGAGTCAACTTGCTGACATCAGCGGACCGCCTTGCCGAAACAGCGGTATCATCAAAAATAATTTCGTCGTTAACCAGATTTTTTTCGTCTGCCAGTAAAAAAGCAGGAATTTCCCAGATGGAACGAGGATTTTTATAACCGGTGCGGTCACAAAGCCGTGCATATTCGCCGGACGGAAGAATCTGAATTGCCGAAAACAGAAACGTGGTTCCGGCAATCACTCCAAGCAAAACAATCCTGTTGCGAAATAATTCGACAACTGAATGTAACGAAAAAATGGGCGGCGGGGTACTCTTGTGAAGAAGGGTTCCGTTGGTTTTCAGAAGAATCCGTTCATGCCGCCAACGGATCAAGGCAAACAACGATGCCGCCAAACCGGCGTGAAATGCCGCTTGAGGATCGCTGCCCAATAATGTAATCGAAAGGGCTGCCGCACAGAGAAGAGCATTACAAAAAGAACGCCGTGTTAGTGTGCGATCCGCCCATAAAATCACTTCGGGAACCCACGCAGCTCCGACAAGAAAAGTCGGACTACAATATTGTCCGAAAACCGTTCCGCAAAAACCATAAGATAACGCTCCCAACGTTGCTCCCGACGGACTGATTCGCCAGAACCGCATCAAACGGTACATTGTTAATGTTGCAAGAAAAACATGACCGGCAATATACCAACTGTACAATAAAGCAAAATCAAAAGGAAGGAAAAAAATCAATTTTCCCGGATATAAAATTCCAATGGCGGCGTTAGCGAAAAAAGGTTGACCGATATTATCGTACGGAGTCCAGAGCGGAAAACGACCCGCATTCAATTCCGTTTGAACATACTTGAAAAGCGGATAGTGAAAATGAGATTCGTCACGAAAACATGTTTGTTGATCGCCAAACAGAACACTCCAAAACAGAAGAAGACAAAGTCCTGAATTAAATACAAAAAACATCCAAGGAAAACGGAATTTCAATCGTTTTCGGGCTTGAGAACGGGGGTGAGATCGGAATGAAGAAAACGGATTCATCGTTATTTTAAAAATGATTGTAACTGTTCAGTCGCGGTCAATGTTCCTTTTTCTGTCCCGTTAGGGACAACATATTGGTAGAAAATGATGTCGATTAAAAACGCTCGTCCCGTTAGGGACGAAATATTGGTAGTAGTAGAAAAACACCAAGCAT
>JAIROD010000604.1 GCA_031257725.1 Planctomycetaceae bacterium
ATCGGGAACCACTAAACGTGGGAAACGAAATAATTATTAAAAGAAGGATACCATAACTGCCCTTTTTCGCCTACCCCAATTGCACTAATTTAACAACCACCCTGTGAACACTAGGAAAATTTTTTTATTAAAATTGCTCTTGACTACATTTCTAAAATATCTACAATCCGTTCTCTTTTGGTTTATTGGCTTAAAAAGTTCAATCAAAATTCAAAAAAAAGAAAAATTTTTTTATTTTATTGTTCGATTTGAGAAAATAATCCGATAATATCGTTAGTAATGGATAGACGGTTCAAAGCGGTTTGTTAAATCGACGGCGTTTATCTTAACTTATTTCCCTTATGGCATCGTGCCGACATTCTGAATACAAAGGAAGTTAATATGCGTATTCGAAGAGAATCAATTTTGGTAACACTCGTGTGTTTTTCGCTCGTTTTTGGGGTGATTGGTTGTCGGAGTAACGGAGGAGCTTGGTACAATCCCAAATCCTATACCTGGCATAATCCATTCAAATCAAATGAAGCACCTTCTTTTGATGCGGAAGGTATGGCTCATGCGACCACCAAACCAAGTTTAGGGGCGCAACCTAATGTAACTCCTCCGCCTGGCGGTTACACTTCAAAAGAAGACGAAGCTCGTTTTTGGGCGGGAAATGGAAAAAAGGAAAACAGTTCGATGGTTGTTCCGCAGTATGGAGTTGGAACACTTTCGACCGATGGCAATCGGGTTGCTTCAGCCAATGTTCCGACAACACCGGCAACATCCGGCTATGCTCCAACAGATCACTCCTACAACCCTTATGGAACTGCCAACAACAATTTAATAGCCTCGGGACCTCAGACAACTCCCACTCCGACCCATTATCAACCGACCAACTATTACTATCCTGACCAACAATCGACATCAGCGATTCCATCCAATCAACCGGGTGTTTATCAGGGGTCTGGTTATCAAGGTTCTGGAGTACAAGAAAACAGCACAACGATGCCGCCGGTTTATCAACCGTCTTACACGACACCGGCCACAACATCTTATGCGGTACCCAATCCGCAGACGGTCAACAATTATACGCCTTTTGGAGTACCGGAAAACACCGCCGCCGCAACAACACCGGCAGGTTATGGAGCAGCACAACCGGCTGTTCCAACGTACTCGACACAACCGGTTCCTCCGCCGGCCAACAACTACGGTGTTCCAACAGCAACACCTAATAATGTCGCTCCAGCAGCCGGTTTTATTGCCAATCCTTCCAACTATCAGCCGACAGCTCAGCCTGTATATCAATAGAAGGTAGAAAACCTGAATTTTATTGTTTTTAATATTATGTTATTGTATTTGTAAAATTCGGTTTTCATTTTTTGATAGTAAAACTGTTTTAGACTCAAGAATTGTTTTAAGCACAGAAAGACACGAAATTTTAGTAGATATTTTCGTGTCTTTCTGTGTTTTCTATGCTTTCTGATAACGATTCCGTCGTCTGTCTTGGCATACTTTTTTGCTGATTATTTCACATTTGGCGGGCGTTAGTTTTTTCTACCAACATAGAACGGCGGCAACGTCCTCGCTGCCGAAAAAGTTGAGCCGCCATCCTATACTGTAAACGGGTAGAAAAGGGGTGTTTTAGGAACGCAGCCGTCCCGACTGCATAGAACGACGGAACGTTATTTTATTGTTGCGGGCGAGACACCCGCGTTCCTAGAAAAGACCCTTTGGTTACCGTTTATAGTATAATAGTTAAACGATGGGGTTTACCCCGTGTTTTCAGTTAACGATGGGGTTTACCCCGTGTTTTCCAGTTAACGACGGGGTTTACCCCGTGTTGGGGGCTGAGTCGAACAACGCGGGGCAAGCCCACGCCGTTAACTATTAACTAAAATAAAAAATTGAATTATGAGAGATACTCCATTACAGTTTTCTTTGTTGTTTCCCTCTCAGAATGAAACGACATCAGAATGAAACGACACCGGTGATACCGCCGGAAAATTGGTCACGGTTTTTGGCGTTGTTGAACGGTTTATTGCCGGTTTTGTTTGCGCTGTAATCATAACGTACTTCCGGGCGGATACTGATATTTGAATACGGTTTCCAGTTCAGACCGATGGTGTATTCACTAATGTCCGTTCCATAACCGTAAATATTGTCAAGATTTGCCCATTCCGCACGAAAACCAACACCCCAATATTCGTTGAATTGATAAGTCAGATAATTCGCAATACCATACGAATACACATGTTTATTGTCTTCTCTGATTTTGGTATCGTTGTAATTCCATTGAAACGAATAATTCCATTTATCTGAAATATTATAACTTGCTGCCGCCGTGTGCAGATAAACATTCGTACCGCTAAGACCATACCGATTTAATTCCACATCGCCGGGATCGGAGGAATAAGTCCCATAACCATTACGGTTATACATTACCGCATACGAAAGATTCAGTTTATCGGTGAGTTGATAGGAAATTGTTCCGATAAAGCCGTGATCATCGTAGGCGTTTTCAATACTGGCATCGGTGCCGGCGGTGTAAGCGGCACCCAATGACCACTTGTCATTGGGGGTGTATTGGAAAAAAGCCCCCGAATGGGAATACGGTTCCAGCAGGAAAATATAGGAATGGCTAAAGAAGAAAAAATCAGGAGCACGAAGTGATTCAAAACCGAGAATTGTTTCAAATTTACCAAGTTTAACGGAAAAATCACCATAAGCGAGTTGAGCGTACAGTTGCGGAATGGCAGTAAAATAATCGCCGTCCTGCCAACCGTAATCAAATTTTGCGTCTCCCCAACTTTGGGCAATCCACGCCTCAGCACCGAAATATCCTTCGGCGGCAAAACCCCAGTCAAGACCATGTTGACCATCGGCTTCCTTTTTAACTCCAAGCCAAATCTGATTCACCTGAAAATCCGTCGAATGAACCGTTGAAAACAAATTGCCGTTACCGGAAGTCGGCTCTAACTGCGTAACATTTCGACCGTTGTAATTAGGCGATTTGGTTCTTGCAATCGTATTTCCGCGGCTGTTTGTATAAACTCCTGCCTGAATCCAACCGAACACTTCGATACTATCGAAAAGCGATTGGCGTTTACGTTTATGCTTCAACGGGCGAAACGTGTCCCATGAGTTGCAACTAACCGCATCACAAGGATCGCAACACTGTTCCTCAATGGGTTCGCAGGGAGTACACATTTCCTGACCAAGATAGAGAGAATTGTTTTCCGTATGAGCAAAAACTCCCCCACAATAGGAAAACAAAACCAGAGTTAAAGAAAATATGAAAAATTTTCTCATCATTGACGCTTTTTTATAAGGTTTAATAGAATCAAGTAAAAATAGGGGAGATAAATAACTTATCGGCATTTTTTCTATAGAAGCTGTAACTATACTGTCCATGCGGGATTGAATCGTTACAATCAAAAAAACCGTAGATAATTGGTAATATATCAGTGGAATTTTTCGGAGATTGAAGTTTATTTTTTACCCCCCCTGCCCCTCCGAAGGAGGGGGAATGATTCCCCTCCTTCGGAGGGGCTAGGGGTGGTCATTCGGAGTAAACGACTGAATAGTTAAAAAAAAATATTTCCTAGCGTTCAGAGGCTGGTTGTTCAATTAGGTCAATTAAAGTAGAAAATTGCGAGGTAGGCGATCCGTCCGCCGGACGGTCGCCTACCTGCCAATAATTGACATAAAATTTTTATCCATGTTAACAACCACCCTCTGAACTCCAGGAACGGCAATTCGCACCCAAATTTCTCGACCGCCTCACTCTCCTCAAAATAATCTGCGATAATCTGCGTCAATCTGTGGATAAAATAAAAACAAAAGTAATATATCAGTGGAATTTTTCGGAGATTGAAGTTTATTTTTTACCACCCCTGCCCCTCCGAAGGAGGGGAATTATTCCCTTCCTTCGGAGGGGCTAGGGGTGGTCATTCGGAGTAAACGACTGAATAGTTAAAAAAAAATATTTCACTGATATATTACAAACAAAAAGAATCTATCCACAGATTAACGCAGATTATCACAGATGAGGGGCGTTTGTTGGTTTGACCGTTAACAGCGGGGTTCACCCCGCATTTGCCCCGCGATGATTCCCGCAACATAACCTTAGTACAAATTCCGTCCCGCTGGGGAATTTATAAATTTTGCCCTGAAATTTATAAATTTTGTCTTGGAATTTATAAATTTTATCCTGGAATTTATAAATTTTGCCCTGGAATTTATAAATTTTGCCCTGGAATTTATAAATTTTGCCCTGGAATTTATAAATTTTGCCGTAAAATCTTTAGACTTTACCGCGCAGTCCATAGACTTTACGGCAAAATTTTTAGACGTTGCCGTAGATTCTATAGGATTTGCCGCAACAGTCTATTTTGTTTTAATTTTTTTAACACGAAACACACGAAACACACGAAACACACGAAATTTCACAAAATTTCACGAAAAAGATTTTATGTAATTTTTAGTGTGTTTCGTGAAATTTAGCGTGTTTCGTGTTTAAAATAGACAGTTACCAGAATATTGATGAGGGGCATTATCGGTTGACATCAATTATTGTTTCTTTTTTTTGAGAAGGTGAAATCGATGAGGATCATTTGACGTTCTATCGTTAAGATAATCGGTTCACCTTCAACCGCTTGATGAATCTGATATTCAACCGCAGACAAAGACGGCGTTAAATGATTGTTGACCATCACAATCAAATCGTCCGGCATCAAACCAAGTTGCGCCGCCTCACTGCCATGCCGAACCGAATCAACAAACGGCGGCGTTCTTCCCGCAACCGGCGGCACAAGGAGAAATCCCCAATTCTGAAACAATTGAATTGTGTCTTCGGGAATCAATTCACGTTCCGGCGTAACCGCATTCGGCATAATAAGTTGCGGATGAGCGACACCCGCCGGCTCTTTAATTGATTTTTTGCTTAATTCTTCGGCTTGAACAATCATCTTTTGCACCTTGTCACGAAATGCCGTTACCGGAATAGCATAATTGAGCCAACTATTATTTTCTTTGTTACGTAATTCCTTGCCGATCACACCGAGCAGATCACCGGTTTCCGCCGAAATCAACGCACCGCCGCAGGCGCCCGGATTGTTGACCGTAATATCGACAACAAAAATTGCTCCCTGATACGGTGTTTCAAAAACTCCGCGTCTTGCCCGAAGCGTCGTTTTGGCGGCAATACAACCGCGTTGAACTGTTGCCGGTTCATTGCCCTCCGCAATATTAAACGGATTGGAAACCGAAAAAACCGAATCGCCTATTTGCGGATCGGAAACCGTTGATGAATTATTTTGTAGCGAAAAATAGGGCAAATCGGTTGCGGGAATTTTGAGCAGCGCAAGTTCCATCACCGGATCGGCGTTAATCAGTTGCGCTTCAAATTTTCGTCCGGAATCCAAAACAACACGAATCGGATCCGCCTGCAATGCGGAGGTAATCGCCGTTAGAATTTCTCCATTCGGTGAAACAATAATTCCTGTCTGATAACCGTGCATTCCGGGAATATTACCCGCACCATAAATTTTAACAACTTTCGGTAATGTTTCGTTAATCACCGGCGGTTCGTTTCGTGTTGCAGCAATCTTCACCGGCTTTTCATTAGTTTTATCATATAAAAATTTTTCAACAGGCAACGACGCATTCCAATTGTTTATTCCGAATGTACCGAAAAGAATTCGCCCGTAACGGACTTCCCATTCCGGTTTGTTTTCGGAATTTTTACGAAACAAAATTTCACAGGGAAAATCAAGACTGCTTCCCGACATTTCAATTAGCGCAACCGCTCCGGTTTCCGTATCGAAATAAAACCGTACATTATTGCCTCGCCATGCCGTTTCACAAACATCGTACAATTTTTCCGTATCACCGCCAATCGGAGCCGTACCGAGATACACCGTTTCGCCGTCCCGAATGGTTTCCTTAACCGCCAATTGCCGCAACAAATAAAACGCGGTAAATAATCCTCCGCTGCCGCGCGGTGATTGATAATGCGTGATCGGATCAACAATGAACACTTCCGTTTGCAGCATCAGATCGGCATTCCAAAAACCCGACTCAACCGGCAATTCATATCGAACGCCTTTGTCGTCAATATGAAACGAAAAAGATTCTGTCCGGTTTTTCACCTGACCGGAATATTGCCATTCTCTATCATTTGAAACATCAATATTTTTGCGCCAATTATTGAGTACCCGTTTTAGTTCAAGACGATTAAAATAATAATTGGCGTAACCGCGTTGTTTTTCATAAAACGGTTTGACGGTTTCCGGAATGAAAAAATCTTTTTGCAACAATTTAATCGCTTGACCGTCGGGACCGGGAATTTCAATCTCCTTAAAACCATCCGGAATTTTTTTTGTTTCTTTTTCTATTTTATTTTCCGTTTCTGTTTTGTTTTCCATTTCTGTTTCGTTTTCGTTTTCATTTTTCGTTTCATCTTTTGTTTCGTCTTCCTTGCGATTTTGTTTTTGTTGTAGTTTTTTGAAATCCGGCGGAACAATCGGCGGTTCAATCATTTTTTCGGTCATTTCGATAAGTTCCGCTTCACTGTGCAAACCGCCAAGCCGAACCGCAAATTCAAACCGTTCACCGTTTTTGCCGCGAACAGTAACCGGCAACCGCCAGTGTTTCGGAAAAAGCCCCATCAGATTTTTGAACGTGTTCGCCGTATCAACCGTTTTACCCGCAAAACGCAATAATTCATCATTGTAACGTAAACCATTCCGGTAAGCATCGGATGTTACAAGAACATCATCGAACAAGACTCGTCCGTCTTTGTCGGTTGAAACAACCGCATTCATTACGGCGTGATCGACAATCCTGCCGCTTTTCAAATCGCCGAGAAAATATCGTACCTGATTACTTGATATTGCGTAACCAATACCGACATTAACTCTACCCCGTTTTTCAAAAGAACAACGCCCAATAATTCCAATTACTTCGCCCTTTTCATTGAAGAGAGGCCCGCCGCTGTTACCCGGATTGACTGCCGCATCGGTTTGCAAACAATCGGTGTACTCTAAAAATGTTCCGGACGGAAATTGATAACGATGAACGCCGGAAATGATTCCTTTCGAAACACAAGGTTTGTAATCCAACGCCAACAGAAACGGATTACCCATCACAAAAACCGTATCGCCAACAGCAACCTGATCACTGCCGCCAAGATTGGAAAATGGAAAATCGTTACGATTTAACAATTTGATCAGAGCAAGATCGCCGACCGGATCAAGACCAACAACAACCGCATCATAAAGTTGTCCATCCGCCATTCCACATTTCATTGCGGGACCGCAAGGCTGAACAACGTGAAAATTGGTCAATGCGTAACCCTCCGGTGAAATCACCACTCCACTCCCGCCTCCAGCCTGATCATCAGGATTTGCCGGAAAAATCGCCACTGTTGTCCGCATTGCCTGCTCAACCATTCCGCCGGCAAAAACAGAATCCTGATACAAAATTATTGTCAGAATTATGAGGTGATTGATTATTTGATAGACTATAAATTTTGAAATCATCGTTAATTGTCTGAATTATAATTGAGATTGATTATATTGTCTGAACTATGATTAGGATTGATTATTTGATAGACTATGAATTTGAAAATTATCGTTAATTGTCTGAACCATGATTAGGATTGATTATTTGATAGACTATGAATTTGAAAATTATCGTTAATTGTCTGAACTGTGATTAGGATTGATTATTTGATAGACTATGAATTTGAAAATCATAGTTTTCATTAAATCATTTCAATCATAGTTCAAAAATCATTTCAATCATAGTTCAAACAATCATTTTAATCATAGTTCAGACAATTATTTTAATTATAGTTCAGACATTTTTCATTACTCTTTTAAACTGTAACGAAGTATTACCGAAATTTATTAGCAATCCGACATTCAGTTTATAAGCTTCTAAATAGTTAATTGCCTGAGCCAAATGGACATCTTCTAAGTGGCTAACTGCTTTCAACTCGACCATTACGTTATTTTCAACAAAAAAATCAACTCGTCGCGTCCCGACTTTTTCACCTTTATAGAACAAATTCATTTCATATTCACGGCTAAATGCGATTTTTTGTTGTGCCATTTCGATTGCCATACATCGTTGATAAACGACTTCCTGAAAGCCATTGCCCATAATCCGATGTACTTCTAGGGCACAAGCAATTATTTTGCCGGTTAATTCCGACAAGGGATATTCTTTTTTTACTATTGTTGTATTCATAATTATAACACGAATTAAATTACAATTATTGATCGGCATAAATGGAACATTTTAATCTATTGTCATAAATTCTATGTTTATCGTTTATTATTTTGACTGATTGGACAACATTTGTCAATGCAACAGTTTATTTCTTTTCGTTCTTTGTGAAAAACATTGTGTCCTTTGCGGTTGAAAGAAAAACTCAAACGATAAATCATCATAAAAATAGACCGTTACATTTTATCGATGTTGGTATAATTGTTCATTCCAAGTATTGACAAGCCAATTATTCCAACCGTGATTATTTTTGGGTTCACGCAATATCGGTAGATAAATAGTTGTTCCGTCGGTCAAAATTATTTCGTTACGGACATGTCCACGACTTTCCAGAGTTGAAGGGAAATGATTGAAAATCGGAAAATTTTTTATGAATTCACTTAAATTTTTTTCTGCTCTGCCGCGTCGGAATCGGGCGATGCGTTCAGTCTCAATACGAATTGTTTCCGAATAATTTTTGTATCGCCGCGTCAATTCAAAATAACCGTCCGAAAATCGTGTTGCCCATGATGTAAAATTTTGACGGTATTCATCGTAAAGAAGACAAAGAAAATAAAAAGGCATGCCAATAACCAATGAGAACGGCAATATCATAGGAACGAGGTGAAGATAATCAGTAATATCCAACCGATTCAGGTTGATTAATATAACTAAAAATTTTATAAGAGGCGGAGACATTACAACCAAACTAACTCCGAAAAAAGTAAAACCGATAACATACATAATCTTTGTTGAAACATTTATGGGAGTTGTTGAAAGTTCGATTCGTTGTTCTTTTTCCGATTTTTCTACGGAAAATTGGGGAAATTCCGGTTTAACCGGTGTGGGCTCGACCACATAACGTTGTAATTGCAAAAGATCGAATTTTTCGCAACATTTTGGACAAAACGCAGTACGATTGGGAAAATCCAACTCTTCTGTAAGAAATTGATGTTTGCAATTGCAGCAATGCCAACGGATTTCCTTATTACTGTTATATTCTCCAACACCGCCAATCGCCGAATGGTTTGGTTCTTTGGAAAAAGACGGAGCTATCGTATTTTCATTTTCAAATAGCGGAAAGTCCTCAGAAATCGGTAATTCATCCGGCAGATGAGTAAGAAGCCAGTAATTAATTTCGCCGACAATCCAAGGAATTTCAAATTGTTTTGCACCAATAGGAAAAGATTTTTTACCGTAAGGAATTTGAAAACCGATATTCAAAGTCCTAGAAAAAAATGTTGATCGGCTTACTCCGAGTTGGCTTCGCGGAGCTGTCCAACTCCGCCAAAAACAAAGCCAACGGATACAAAAATAAACTTCATGAAGACGAAATTCAACAAACCGATGTACAAAAATCGACCATAGAAACAACAGAAAACAAAAAAGGTTGGCAATGACTATCATGAAAGCCCAAAAGGTAAGATTCCCGCTTTGTGAGAGGACTCCTATTTCCTGTAACGTTGCTTCTGGATTGATTTGACGTATCTGAATGTAGAAAGCGGCAAGCACGAGATCAATATTGATGATAACGAAAAAAAGAGCAAGGTAGAAAAACGGATGATTGAAAATTTGCGGAGATTGGTGCAACTTTAAAATATTTTCTTCAGTTTGAAGTTTGATCGAAGAATGTCGTGGAGGCGGATAACGTTTCAAATCATCAATCTCAAAGAGAAAACCGCAACAAGGACATTGTGCCAACGCCGTATCGGTAAGAACATAATCGGTCGGTAACAACGAATTGCAATAAGAACAGCGAACTCGTAATGTTCCCGGTAATTCATCCGCCAATTTCTTTTTTGTAATATTATTGGAGAGATACTGTTCTGTCGGGTTGGGAATTTTTCGTAGTTTCCGACCTTGATATTCCATATTTTCAAGAACACGACGACCGGATTCCGCCTTTGCCCAATCTGAAACGGAAACAGTTTTTGACTCTGTTTCTGCAGCAAGAACAGGCACTTCGTTTTCAAATTGTGCAACAATATCACGTAACCATTGTAATTCATGATCCCGAATGCCCAACGAAATTGCACCGTTTTGGGCAACAATATTCCATTTCCTATCACGCATTAGGAAAAAAATTTTATCAGGTCTGATTAATATTGAGTAACTTCCTTTTCCGAAAAACCATGATGTTTTATGGATAGTGTTTTGGTCGATACAAATCAATAATTGCTCCTGTGTCAATAAATAGAAAGCGAAGGCTAATGCAGTAATCATACTAATACCAAAAACTAACAATCCGGCGGCATCGCTGAACCTCGCATTGTACAACATTACAAAAAACATGAAGAAAATGGGGCAACCATACACAATTGCGACCAATCGGAGCTGCCGAAAATATTTTTCCCATGATTGCGGAAGAATGTGGAGAAACAACGCCTTATCCGTCCGATAAGCGTTGACACGAAAAGGATTCGGATCAAAAGTTTCATAAATTTGCATGGCTTGATTATATGGGGTTGGGCATCTCTCATCATTCAATTTTTGTAACATTTCAGTCGAATTTGCGAAAACATATTGAATTGCTTTAATAAACCTTATTTTTACCTTATTTTCAAACAAAACAACCTTAGTAGCCATTGTTCCACA
>JAIROD010000634.1 GCA_031257725.1 Planctomycetaceae bacterium
ATTTTGGGGGCAATCAAACCCGCCGCGATGCGGCGGGCTGGTATGTATTGCCCTTTCAGGGCGAAGGATTGATCTGCAACCCTGCTTGAGGGCCCCGCCCCTAAATAACAAACGCTCCCCATTCGGAATACCCCTTCGGGGTATAAATTGGGAAAATTTATATTTGGTGTTTTTTCTACCAACATTTCGTCCCTATCGGGACGAGTGTTTTTTGATTGATGCCATTTTCTTCTACCAATATTTTGTCCCTATCGGGGACAAGCATTTTTAATGGGAGCGTTTGTTGTTTGGGAGTGCCCCTTCCGGTTGCCCCCAAACAACAAACATTCCCTATTAAATATCAGACGTTAGAGATATTTATTTTGCTTATTTTACCCAAAACAAAAAAATTAAATATTTTCTCTATATTCTTGAAATTCCTGATAAAATATTGCATAATAATTAAAATTTTATTTTTCACCAACTTAAAATCCTACTAATCCTATGGAAATACTATCTAAAATTCATGCGAAACATTTGGTCGAGTGGGCAAAGTTAAAACCTGATGTGTATTTACTTTCCGCCGATTTGACGAGTTCCTGTGAGGCGGATTTATTTCGTGATGCTTATCCTGACCGTTTTTTATCGATGGGTATTGCCGAACAAAATATGTTAGCGTTTGCCGGCGGAATGGCACGGCAAGGACTCGTTCCACTGGTTCACACCTTTGCGGTATTCATCTACCGGCGGGCTTACGACCAAATCGCAATGTCAATTGCTTATCCCAATCTTCCGGTCAAAATGTTCGGTTTTCTGCCGGGTGTTCTCACTCCGGGCGGGGCAACTCATCAGGCAATTGAAGATATTTCGGTTATGCGGTCTTTGCCGAATATGACGATTTTGGAATGCGGTGACGCTACGGAAGTGGAATCTGTTCTTGATGTTGCATACAATATACCGGGTCCGGTTTATGTACGGCAACTACGCGGTGAAGTACCGCGTTTGTTCGATTCCAACGAACCAATGGAATTCAGAAAACCTCGAAAACTTTCAGAAGGACGCGATTTCGTTTTACTCACAAGCGGTATTTGTACCGAAGAAGGAATGCGTGCTGTTGCCGCACTTCGTGATCAGGGAATCCACCTCACACATTATCACCTCTCCACTCTCAAACCATTTGACCATCCCCAAATCGTCAAAGAAATTGCCCGAAGTAAATATGGAGCTGTTACGCTTGAAAATCACAGTGTGATCGGCGGTCTGGGAACAATATTAGCCGAAAAAATGGCAGAATCCGCTTGCAGTAAACCGTTATACCGGCTTGGGTTACAGGATACTTTTGTTCACGGCGCAAGTCGGCGTTATCTGATGCGCGAGTATGAAATTGACGCAATGGCACTCATTGATCTTGTCAAAAAAATCACCGGTAAACATTTTGATATTTACGAACACTCTTTAATTGAAACATACACCCCCGCCGTTCATAGCAGTGCGAAAGCGGAAGCACTTTGAAAATAATCTTTGAACTTTAAATAAATCGAATTTGAGTTTCAAAAAACATTTGTTTTATCCGAACCGGTCGCCGGGTTTGACGGGATAACCCAAAAGAAAATCACGGACATTCATCATTTTCTTTCCCGCCGGTTGAATTTGCAATATCTGTACGGTTCCTTCGCCGGCAGTAACAATTAAATCATGACCATTGGCACGAATAACGATCCCCGGTTTCCACCAACTCGGACGTTTAAGATGTCGATGTGATTGTTGTTGTTGTTGATGTGCCGGAATGTTACGCGAATCATCTTTGTTTTTTCGATACGCACGGAATATGGCTAAATTGTCCATTTTGGCATCGGTCAACATCGGTTCCACAAAAATCGGATCACTAAAATTTTCGTAAGACAATTCATGGAATGAATCATCCAACGGAAGAATCAACCCCAAAATTAACCGCAATGGCGTACCGTCTTCACGTGTCCAATCGGTGTAACATTTCGGCCAAACCGACATAGCACGGTAACGATTAAAAATCACACGCGAAGTATGAGACCAATTAACCAGACCATCTTCTTTTTTCAGACGCGGTGCTTTGGACGCGAGTTCATGAAACTGTTCAATAATCCGAACCGGTTTATTTTTCGCCATTTTCCTTAGTGTGTCCAAAACGAGTTCAGCACCGAAATTAGCGAGTCGTTCTTCGAGTTCTTCGGTGGTTTCATAAGGATGAATCGGAATCGGCGGACTTTGTGCGATAACCGGTCCGGCATCAATTTGCGGGGTCATGTGAATGATACTGATACCGGTGAACGGTTCGCCATTCATGATTGCCCGGTGAACCGGCGCGGCTCCGCGATACTTCGGAAGCAAGGAACCATGAAGATTGATACCGCCCAAAAGTGAACCGCTCAACACTCGTTTAGAAAGAATCTGCCCAAAATCACACACAAACAGAATATCGGGACGCATTAAATAAAGGAAATCAAAAAACTCAAGAGAGTGAACATCCTCTTTTTCGGAAATAGCAATATGATTCCGTTCGGCAAATTGCCGAGCCGGAGTAATAATCGGTCGGTTGAATTTGTCGTAGCGGAGCGGGTTGGTAACAAGACATTGAATGTCAAACTCGCCGGAATCATAAATCGCCTGCATTGAAGGAACAGAAAATGCCCCTGTTGCCAGTAAAACAATTTGCAGCCGTTTGTTTGTTTTGCCGGATTGGTTGTGTTGTTGCGCGAAGTTAATACTCCTTATGATTTTTGTATTGTTAAAATAGAATAATCTTTTGTAATATTAATCAGTGTAATTTTTATTTCGGGTAAAATTGTCCGCAGTTTTTATAAACAAGGAACGCGGGCATCTCGCCCGCATGAGTTGACGGTGTTGACCGTATCGGAGGCGGGTGAGATGCCCGCTTTTATTGGTCAAGCCTAACAACGCGGAGCAAACCCGTACCATTTATTTTATATTTTAACAAAAGAAAAAGTAAAAAACACCCAGCCCTTACAAAAAATAATCAACTATTAGGAATCTCAAATAATATCTTTTCCTAAACAATTAGATAACTCATGTTACGCAGTTGCAATTTATTGTTGTAACTATTCAGTGTATTATTGGTCTAGTTATTGTAGCAGCCGTTTTTAAACGTCTGCCATCGGGTCCACGCCGATAGGCGTTTTATGTGAATAACCGCCGCCAGTTTCAAGTAAATACCGAACCGGCGGCATAGCACGTAACTGTCTATTTAATTTTGGTGATATTTCAGTGAAGTTTTTTTACATCCCAACGGGATGTTTCTAAAGTATCTGTCTATTTTAATTCCATGATTATTGCAACAAAAAAACATCGCTCGTCTCAATTTAACGAAATTCCTTCGCCCTGAAAGGGCAGTATAGACTAGCCCGCCGCAACGCGGCGGGTCACGGCAATACACCATCAACGCCCTGAAAGGGCA
>JAIROD010000648.1 GCA_031257725.1 Planctomycetaceae bacterium
TCCGCATGGCATACCGCTGATCCTGCACGAGGTGTTTATGGCGAAAGTCCTTTTGGTGTTTGGGGCGCATTGGGAACTATCAATTGCGGTGAATCAAAAGGATTGTAATCTACTATTAAAATTTTATGGGGACTTCTAAAACCTTGTTTTTTTATCTAAAAATTTGTCGTTTGTCCTTATTTTTCAGGGGTGAAATTTTTATAGAGCAGATTTTTAGCAAGTTCCCTTATATGTATCATTATTAAAAAATAAAAACAAATCACGGTGAATTATTACTAAGACTTCACCACAAAAACCAAAAGGAGTTTAAATATGAAAAATCTTTGTTACACGATGAGTCTGTTATTTATGTTGTTTGTTGCCGGTTGTAATTCCGGCGGAATTTCAGTATCAACTGTTACCGGCGAGGTAATTTACAACGGTAAACCGGTCGAAAATGCGTTGATTTCGTTTGTACCGCAATCGCCAAACGGACGCGGTGCTTCGGGACAATCAGAAAGCAACGGGACATTTATTTTACTAACACAAGGCGCAACAAAAAACGGCGTAATACCGGGTTCGTACAAAATTCTCGTTTCCAAAATTACAGAAATTGATGAATCCGGTAACGAAGTAAAACGACAAGTTACAGGAGGTTTCGATCCCAATAATATGCAGGAGCAAAAAATGTATCCGCAAAAAAATCTCCTGCCGGAAAAATACGCCAAAGAAGAAACAACCGACTTGACTGCTACTGTCGAAAAAAAGAAAAATCATTTCAAATTGGAATTGAAAGATTGATTATTTTGTAATGATTCAGTGGAATGTTCCATTCCCTGTCCCGCAAGAACGCCATCATGAATAGCCGCCGGATGCAAACATCCTCCCGTCTCCGTCTATTTTAATTTTTAATTCTGTAATTAAAAATTAAAATAGAAAGTTACATACGTGTGAGGTATCTAACCGTAGGCGGAACGCAGCGCAACCTACGGATCGGCACATACCATTCCTTTTAAGCCCCGCATGGGGCAAGAGGATCAATCGGAACAAAAAAACAATACCACAACATTAAATATGTTACGGTAACAGCGGTCATTAGACAGAGGAATGTTTGTTGTTTTGGGGCGGGTAACCTCAAGCAGGGTTATCCCCAAACAACAAACGCTCCCAACAATTATCGTTTGAAGATATCATTCATAAACAAAGATTGCGGTTGCTTTTGCCGGTTTATCCGTAACAACACGCACCCAATAAGCGTCAACTGTTATATCAAATTTTGCCGTTTGATTCGGTTCAACCGGAACTCGTTTCCACAATGTCCATGTTCCATCGCCGCAAACATCCAACTCAATGCGAAACTCTATTGTTTCCTCTGAATCGTGCGAAAATTCACCGCGTTTTTTATCGTAACCGGTTATCAAATACGGATCAGACGGTACTTCGGCTTTAACTTCGCTGTTGTTCCAAACTCCGCCGGTTCCTCGCGGTTTGCCGAGTTCCCAAAGATCATCGATCACGCCACACCAAACGGCACATTGACCATCATCACTTTTAATAACATGCGGATTATCATTGTCCGTTACAGCATTTGCCGACAAACCGCTCAACACCAACATTCCGCGATACGATGCATAATCCTTAATTCGATACGGATGTGACGCAATGGGGCGGATTTTTTGTACACCACCGGAATTTTCGGCGGGAAGTTCATAAAAAGTTCCGTGTGCATGGAACAAATCGCGTTCCGTCGAAACTTCACGGCAAATACGTTCAACACCCAATCGTCCCAATTTATCGCGTTGCCAATCGCCTTTCGGAAAACGCCAACGTCCTTTTTCATCCGTAAGCAACACCGAAGCATCGTCATACTGTAACACCCCCGCAGGAATTTCCGCATGTGATTTTGTCCACGCCAAACCATTGGGATCATCTTGTTTTTTCAGCGTTAAACCGCCGTCAAGATCGTAAACGCCAAGTTCGCCGTTTTCATTTTGCGCAACAAACCGGAGTGTTTTGAAATCACCGCCGCGAGCCAGCATCACTCCGCCATTGACTTTTTCCTCATTGATTTGAGCAAGTCCCGCGAATTTTTTATCGGGTTCAACGGTTCGCCGATCATCGTCACGATAATGAAACATTGCGGTAATTCCGGTAACATCGTTGTCCGTTTTCAGTCGAACCCAAACGCCGGAAATATCTTTTTCAAATATTACAAAAATTCCTTCACGACCGGCGGGAACCGAATAAATTTTGTACGGTTTCCAATGCCCGTTGCCTTTTTCATCAATTTCCAATGTTACGGCAACCGGTTCATTATTGTTATGCCGCAGAAAGAGTTGACGATGTTCATAACCGTAAAAAAGATACGGTTCGGAATATTCGTTTGCTTTAATATGATCGTGAACCCAACAACCGCCGCGTCCTATTTTTGTACCGAAACGGTCGAGTTGTTCCGGTTTGAGAAACCAGAGATTCGACTGAGAACGTCCCGGTCCGGCGAGATTGCCCTTAACTTTGCGTTTATTCGTAAATTCAGACTTTGCCGAATCGTCGCAACCGCAAACGATATAATCATTCCACCGGCAAAAATCACCGATCACTTTCAAATAAGTGCTTCGCGGTTCGATTCCGGCAGAATTTTCCGGCGTTAATGTTTTAGGAAAACGCCAAAAAGTTCCGTGCATCGTCATTAACAGAGCGTCTTCACCGATACTGCGAATCCTTGGCCAGTCCGTATGCCAACCGTGAGCACCGTCATAAGTGTGAGATGCTTTCGGCAACCGATACGCTGTCCATTGACCTTTATGAAGTACCATAAGAATTAAAGAACGATAATCCCAGCCGATACTCCAAATCGGATCGGTTGCAGGATTTTCGTTGCCGTAAATTCCGCCGGGACCGGTTACTTCGGTAAATTGGTTGCGCCGAATGAGTTGCCAATCGCCGCCGGTTTCGGGATTCCATTCGGCGAGAGCACCGCTGTCAACGGTTGGATCCGTTAAAACCCGTTTATCTTGATCGCCGTTGTTGGCGTAAACGAGACGACCTTGTCCGGCATAGGAACCTTTACCGTGATAACCGGGCAACTGTGATTTCAATGTCGAAAGAAATGTTTCATCGGTGTAACCTTTTTTAATACCATTTCCGTCACGAATCCAACCTTTAACGGCAAGCGTATTAACATCGACTTCATATAATCCTTCTTCCATTGTTGTGAAATAGACTTTGTTCGCCGGATCGGTTAAATGCCGTGTGGTTGCTGTTAAACGACCGGGCATGATTTGGGGCGAAACAACACGAACACGACGTTGTTCGTCAATCAAATACGTTCCGATAATGAGTTGCTTTGATTCACGATGAATTAAACGGTTGGCGTGAGTTCCGCCGATGGATTCTGTACGGATAATCTGCCGGAGTTCGGGAGTAATTTCGTACAATTTATCACTGGAACCATGCGGCGAATGAGGTCCGTAAGTGATTGCCCAAAGCCGATCCGCCCAAAAAACAACCGCTCCGGTTCCGCATTCCGCTTCGTCGTTAAACATCGCCAAATGCGGATAAATCCCGGAAACCTGTTTCAACTCCTCCGCAATAGAATACGTACAAAAACAAATGAATAAAACAACAATTGTAATAATAATTCGATATAAATGTTTCATTTTTAATTGATAGGTTGGTTTTTGAGGTTAATTTTGATGTTTTGTTTCCGAATCGGGAAAATCGGACAGATTGAAATCAACATGTTGTTTTTCTCCGGCTTCAATAACATATCGGAAACTGCCATTTTTTGCAGAACTTGGAATTTTATAGGGACAAGGATTCGGCGGTTGATTTTCCGGCGGCGGATTGGGATCATTCCAATTGATAAATACCGCATATTCACTGGGGACAACTCCGGATTTTTTGCTGTTCACTAATGAAAGCCCAAATTTTCCTTGCTCATTTATTTTACCCCAAGCGGATTCCGCCGTCAATGCGGTATCGGTAACCGGTTGCAAAAGGACAACAATGCGATTAACAAACCGATAATTGCAATCACCACCAACAATTCAACCAACGTAAAACCGCGATCCCCCCGAAGATGACGAGCAATGTTCCCCCAAACAACAACCGCTCCCGTTGCTCCTCACCGGAACAGTTGACATTTCACCGAATAACAATAAAATAACCCTCATCATTTCAAAAGTCAATTATTTCAAAAATCAAAAAAAACAATGATAATTATACAAAAAATATAAGAATGATTATTGTACACACAGACAATACGACTTTTAAAAAATTACTAATATATCAGCGGAATTTGCGAAAACGTATTGGATTGCTTTAACAAACCTTATTTTCACCTTATTTTCTTAACTAAACAACCTCAGTAGCATGAAAATAAACAACCACAAACCTTATTACCTTATTTGTTCCTTTTTTTAATAAGGTAATAAGGTTGATTGTAGGGAGGGGCTACTAAGGTTGTTTTGTTTGAAAAATAAGGTGAAAATAAGGTTTGTATAAACTTGCTTTGAAAATTCCACTGATATATTACCAAAAATTGAATTATTAGAGATACTTTGTGATACCCTATCTTGGGGGAGATTTCAAATAAAACAACCAATTTCTACCTGTTGACAGTATAACTTGCTGCTAAAAACGTTTTATTACTCTCTACTTTCCACACTCCACTACTTTTTGATGGTTTTGGCGATGAGCGAGTTAAAGAGAGGGTGTGGTTTTGTTGGTTGTGATTTAAATTCCGGGTGGAATTGCACTGCCACAAACCAGCGATGTTCCGGTAACTCAACCGCTTGAACCAACAAACCATCGGCACTTTGTGCCGAAAGACGCATCACACTGCGTTCCCACCGATCACGGTAATGATTATTAAATTCATAACAATATCGAAAACGCTCCGAAGCCAACGGGTGATTTTCATAAGCGTCGGAAATTCGTGACGGTAACTGAAACACAACAGTATCCGCACCGGTTTTAGGAATACCTTCCTGTGTTGTTCGGAAACGATATTCATCACGGAGGCAAATCACCGGATGGGGTGTGTTTTTATCATATTCTGTTGAATGAGCTCCCTCCAAATTCAAAACGTTACGGGCAAACTCAATCACTGCACATTGCATTCCAAGACCAATCCCAAGAAACGGAATACCATCTTCTCTGGCAATTCGTACCGCTTCGATCTTGCCGTCAATTTCCGATTCGCCCAAACCGCCCGATACAATAATTGCATCCGCTTTTCGCAACTCCCGCCGCGTTTCATTTTGTAACACTTGACGGCTGGGAATCCGTAACGTTTGGATTTTGGTTCGATGAACAATTCCGGCATGATCAAGAGCCTCAAACGTTGATTTATACGCATCCTGCACCGCAGCATATTCGCCCACCACCGCAACCGTAACCTCATGCTCCGGATTACGTATCCGATCCAATAATTCATGCCAATCATTCAGCTCAAGCGGATTGGCATTGGGAATACGGAGTTTATCCACGATTAATTGATCCAATTTATGTTCATGCAAACGAATCGGAACTTCATAAATTGAAAAATCCTTGTCTTTTTCTTCAATAACAGAATCCGTAATAATATTGCAAAATAATCCGATTTTGGCGCGTTCTTCGTGTGATAACGGAACTTCGGTTCGGCAAATCAAAATATCCGGTTGAATTCCAATCTGGCGGAGTTGCCCGACACTGTGTTGTGTCGGTTTGGTTTTGAGTTCCCGCGCCGATTTGAGAAACGGAATAAGCGTTAAATGAATGTACAAACAATTTTCCTTGCCGATATCAAGTGGAAATTGCCGAATGGCTTCCAGATGGGGTTGACTTTCGATGTCGCCAACCGTCCCGCCAATCTCGACAATCACCACATCAATACCGGCACCGCCAAGACGCGCAATAGATTGTTTAATCTCATTTGTTACATGCGGAATAACTTGAACGGTTGTTCCATGATATTCCCCGCGACGTTCTTTTTCAAAAACACGCTGATAAATCTGACCGGTTGTCCAACTACTGTTCCAAGTCAAAGGCGTATTGGTGAAACGTTCATAATGACCAAGATCAAGATCGGTGGTACTGCCGTCGTCCAGAAGATAAACTTCACCGTGTTGCGCCGGCGAAAAAAGTCCCGGATCGACATTCAGATACGGGTCTAATTTTTGTAATCGAACCGTCAAACCGCGATGTTCCAAAAGCATCCCAATCGAAGCACTGGTCAACCCTTTACCAAGAGAACTAACCACTCCGCCTGTAATAAAAATATATTTCGTCATAAAAAAATTAAAATAAACATGTCAAAATAAACCGACCGATGCGAAATCCCCTGTTTTCCGTTTATGTTTATCCGCCGGTGATTAACCTCCAAAATCAGAAACAAAATCCGAAACAATCGGAAGATTTATTCCAAATAGAGTTGGGCGGTTTTGTGGGAGATTCGTCCTTGACGTACTGCATCTTCCAATGATTGCGCCAATGTCCGCATTCCTTTGTCATAACTGGTTTGCATAACATTATTGATCTGGTGTGACTTTTCCTCGCGAATCATCGCCCGTACCGCTGAATTGACTATCAAAATTTCCGCAATCAATGATCTGCCGCCGCCATTGTCCCAAGGAACCAGCTTTTGACAAATCACATATTGTAACGTCGAAGCAAGTTGAACGCGAATTTGTGCCTGTTGCGCCGCCGGAAATGCGCTGACAATACGGGAAATCGTTTGAATCGCCGTTGAGGTGTGTAACGTTGCAAAAGTTAAGTGTCCTGTTTCGGAAAGCGTCAATGCGGCAGACATCGTCTCCAGATCACGCATTTCACCAACCACAATCACATCCGGATCCTCCCGCATTGAACGGCGAAGCGCTTCCGCAAAAGTTGCCGTATCACGACCGATTTCTCTTTGTGTTACAAACGATTGACAACTGCGATGCCGATATTCAACGGGGTCTTCTATTGTATGAATATGACAAGCACGCTCCTTGTTGAGGCGATTAACAATACTGGCAATTGTGGTCGATTTCCCGCTGCTGGTCGCGCCTGTTACAAGAATAAGTCCGTTGTGCAATTGGCAAATATGCTCCAGCACATTCATCGGTAATCCCAATTCCTTAAACTCAAAAAAACGGTTCGGCAACAAACGAAACGCCGCTGCATAAGTTCCTTGTTGCCGATAAGCGTTAAGACGAATCCGGTGACCGCCTTCAAGTTCAAAAGCCGCATCAAGTTCGCCCGTTTTTTGTAACTCTTGTAGGGACGGTTGATCCGCCAACTGTGAAATAATCGAATACGTTTGATCCGCTGTTAAAACCGGAGAATTAGACAAAGGAATCAATTTACCGTGAATCCGAATCATGGGCGGATTATCCGCCGCCAAATGTAAATCGGAACCGTTTTCCGCAATCAATCGTTTTAATAATTCATGCGTTTCGTTGTTCATTGTTTTAGAATTACATACGTAACAGTCTATCTCCAATTCAATTATAGCGGTTTTTTTGTGAAATTTTAGACAGATAAGGCTGTGTGAATGATCATTTTTGTAATTATTTCGTTTTCGATGTTTTCAGCAGTTTTTACTTTGTTTTCACGAGGTAAGACCCAATAGGATAATGCCCAACCGGATAATAGGGAATTAAGTAAGATTGCACGCCGAAAGTATCGCATGGTGTCAGTTTCGATTTCAAAAAGACAATGGTAAGTGTTGTTGGTGTTTTTTTTCTGAAGGATTTGCCTGACAATTTGCCGCATTTTTTTGATTAGTTGTTTATCGCGATCATTACAGCCTTGCAATCTGTCGATCAACCAGCGGCGGACAGACCACGAAGAAACTAACCGAATACATCCGTTGATACGGGTTTCCATAACACGATATGTTTCCATGTCTAAGTTTTGATCTTCTATTTTTAGAGACCGCAACCGGTCGCGTACCGCGAAAAGATCGTATTTTAGACTTTGCCGGACCGCAGGGCATATCAGGTCGAAATAGACCCAATCAAACAGTAGCAGTAATACCAAAATGATAATTATTATAGCAGTCGCAGTCATTTTAAGTCCTCCGATGATTGTATCGGACAATCAAGTTTTTCTTGTAGTTTGTCTCTTTCGGCAGTAACTCTTTGCATTTCTTTTTCCCACTTTTGTCGTGAGTATTGGTAAAAAACGATGAAACTTAGTGTAAGAATAATTAAGCACGAAAAAAGGACTAGGGTACCGTTTTTAATGCTTTTTATCGTTTCAAGGATTGCCAAAATAACTTCTTTAATGTCCGTTGCCGGCATCTTCAAAAGAGCAATAGCAGATACGGCACCTAATATAATACATAGAAATATTCTATGATCAAATATCCTTTCGATAAACAACAGTAAAGGGTATCTGTTATCTTGTTTTTGTAGCGAGGTGTAGTCAAATATATCTTCGTAGTCTTGTGATTTGCCGGATTTATTCGTAGATTGCTTCTTAGCCACGATAATATTAGGGATTGTAATGTCTGTGATCAATAACGTTCTGACGAACAACACCTGTAATTTTATTTACAGAGGGAGAAAAATACAAGTGGGTATTTTTTAACATCGACAATGCTTTATACGTTGCCTACTAATCTCCAATATCGTAAAAAAATTCACGATGATCGGGAATCAAAAAATTGTAAGTTGTTTGTTCATCGAATGTGGTTGATATAAACAGGCAGCTAGAATTACATACGTCCCGGCGCGAAACCTTTGGCAACAGGAACAGGTTTGAATGGAGCATATTGACGCATGACCGAGACCAAATCATCATACATCCGTTGCGACCGCTCCGCAAGTACCTGATGACCACTCCGCCGATAAAGACACGATGCAAACTGATACATCGGCATCGCGTATTCCGGTTTATCGTTCTTCAAATAAGCGCAACCAAGATTCGCAATCGCCGCCGGTATCCATGAATCCGGTTCAAATACGGTATCAGTATCAGAATTAGTACCGAAATGAACCTGATCCAGAAGAGACTCCAAATCAAGAGAACCGACCGAAAATTCAAGATACAATTCCGCCTCTTTGTAACGCCCGATATGAAGCAGAATCTCGCCCGCAAGTGCAAGTTTTTTCAGATTGTTTTCCGTTACGACATCCAGCGAAAGAGGTTCTAAAATTTCCAATGCCGCCGGAAATTTTTTGATGTTAATGAGACATTCGGCGGCTCCGATTTTTGCCGAATCAATCTCGTTTTTGTTACGACTGCAAGAAATCACCTCCCGATAAGCAATCACGGCGGCAAGATAATCCCCCGAATTCTGAAGCAACAACGCACGCTCCAACTTATTCATCGGTGTTGATGTTTCCACACTGACCGTTTTATGTTTCTTAAAAAACGGTCGATGAACCTGACAACCAAAACCGGTAAATAATAAAACAATAACAAAAAAATATAAAATGCGTTTAAAAATTTTCATGGACGGAATGGACTGGTTGAATGTTTTCTTTGACAGGATTAACAAGATTAACAGGATTTTATTTCTTATTTTTTGCAATGATAAAGGTAAATAGTAACTATTCAATAGCGGTGAATGTTCCTTTTTTTGTCCCGTAGGGACAACATCTTGGTCGCCAACGAGGTCAATCAAAAACACTCGTCCCGCTAGGGACGAAATGTTGGTAGAAAAAACACCAACGATCAATTCACCAACATTGCGTCCCTACGGGACGCGAATCATGTTGCGACACCATTTTCTAC
>JAIROD010000663.1 GCA_031257725.1 Planctomycetaceae bacterium
ACGGGGTTTACCCCGTGTTTGGGGGTTAAGTCGAACAACGCGGGGCAAGCCCACGCCGTTAACGTTCGGTAAATTTAGTTAACGACGGGGGTTACCCCGTGTTATGGGGTTAAGCCCAACAACGCGGGGCAAGCCCACGACGTTAACGTTCGGTAAATTTAGTTAAAGACGGGGTTTACCCCGTGTTTTGGGGTTAAGCCCAACAACGCGGGGCAAGCCCACGCCGTTAACGTTCGGTAAATTTAGTTAACGACGGGGTTTACCCCGTGTTGGGGGGTTAAGCCCAACAACGCGGGGCAAGCCCACGACGTTAACGTTCGGTAAATTTAGTTAACGACGGGGTTTACCCCGTGTTTGGGGGTTAAGTCGAACAACGCGGGGCAAGCCCACGCCGTTAACGTTCGGTAAATTTAGTTAACGACGGGGTTTACCCCGTGTTTTGGGGTTAAGCCCAACAACGCGGGGCAAGCCCACGCCGTTAACGTTCGGTAAATGCTGAATGATGAGAGATTCCCAATTAGGATCACTGCCCCATAGTTCCCCTTTGATTATTATCTTGAACAATGATTCCACAAAATGCCGAAACAACCTGAAAAATTTTACCCACTTTAACAACCGGCATCTGAACACTACACTAGGAAAAAAAATTAAAAATTCGTATTGGAGAAATTTTGGATTTTTTGTATATTACGTTCGTTTTATTTTACAAGAGCGGAAATAGAGCAAAAATTTCCGGCGGGTGCGCCGAAAAGGAATTCGGGGACAATAATGAATTATTTCAAACAGTTGGCAATCAATTTGGTGATCGTTATCACCTTAACTTCTTATAATATAAGCGTTTTCGGAGATGACGCTTCTGACCGTTTTACAACAGCCAAGTCGTTGTTCGACCTTAAACAGTATGAGCAAGCCCGAACCGCATTCGATACTTTTATCGCCCAGTATCCCAACCACGCCCAGACAATCGCCGCAACTTATTATCTGGCGGAATCATTGCTGTACCTCAAACAATACGCCTCCGCCGAAACGTATTACCAACGAATTGTTGCTCCCGGTTTGGGGAATCCTTTTGCGAATGCAGCGTTGTTTCGTTTAGCCGATATTCCCTATCTGCAAGGACAGTTTAGCGTCGCGAAACCACGTTTGGAAGAATTTATTGATCGATTGTCCCAAGATAATAATCTTCAATTCGTTTTGTATTATCTCGGCGATATTGCCATGCGAAACAGCACGGCGGAATATGCCGCCGAAGAAGCGGAATATTATTTTGAGCAGTGTGACAAGATGTTTCCGAACGGCGCCAAAAGTCTTGAAAATAAAATCGGGTTGGCGTGGGCAAAGAATCAACTCGGAAAAATCACCGAAGCAAACGCCATTTTTCAACAATTAATGAGCAGTACCAATCCGGTTGTTGTTGAAACCGCAACCTATCAATGGGGCGTAACATTGTTTGAACGCGGTGATTTTCAAGGAGCATCCGCAACGCTTGCCGAATTTCAACGCCGTTGGCCGACAAGTCAGTATTACACCGATTCCATGCGTGTTCTGGCGCGTTGCAAGGGCGGACTCGGTGATTACAACGGAGCCATACAACTGCTTTCCCGAATTACTTCACTCAATACCGATGATAATCTGATAAAAGTACGTTGTCTTTACGGGTTGAAGCAAACTCAGCAGGCACAAAATCTTTTGGCAGAAATAGAACGAACCAATAATTTGGTTTATCGTGATGAAATTGCTCTTCTCAAATCGGTGTTTTTGTTTGAGCAGCGTAATTGGCAACAAACAATTTTTACGTTGGAAACGATTCTCTTGCCGCTGTACAACACCTCGACCGGACGAGTTCTGTTCAATTATCTTACTCAACCGTCGCCTGCCGGTATTCAGAAACTGAATGACGAATCATTTATGAAAGGTTGTTCTTTGCTGGCTCAAGCGTATGCGAAAAGCGGTGATTCGGTGAAGGCAAACGCGATTGTTCAGGAAATGCAAAGTCAAGCGGCATTGCTCGGACATTCGGAAATTTACGCGATTGTTACGGAAGCAAGCAATCAACTGGCAGGAATCGCCGCTTCTACGGAATCGCCGAGAAATTCTTATCCCGGCGGTTCAGGGTGGGGGCGGAATAATCCCGCCGGCAATCCGTCAAGAGGTCAATCGTCCAATGGACAGTGGACTTCGGGAAACACTACAATCGGTAACACTACAATCGGTAACAATGGACAATGGTCTCTCAACAGCGGCGGTGCACGTTGGGAACGTCGGCAAACCATCACAACGCAAGGAACTGATTTAGAACGTTTTTGGCGGGCTTCACAATTTTTTGATCAGAAAAATTACACTGCCGCAGCCCAACAACTGGAACAAATTCTTGCAACACACTATAATCAGTTGATCACTCCGAAACAATATTACATTAATTATGCGGTAACGGGAACGGAAGGTACGTTGAATGAATTGACCTTTGTCAAAGCCTGTTCACTTTTGGCGTTGTCGAAGGCTCAATTAGGCGACATCGAACAAGCGAATGCGGTGTTTTCCACATTGTCGTTACGGACGAACCTGTCCGACATGGTTCAGAAAAATTTATTACAGGAAACTCACAACCAATTAGCCGAACTGGCAAAGAACGCCAATGCGTCGGGAATATCGGAAACAGGAACAACCACTCAACCGCTTCTTTCCGAATCGGAACAACGTAAAATAATCCGCGACTGTAATTCACTTTACAACGCAAAACGTTACGAACAGGTTGAGGTCAGACTTCGTGATCTTCTTGCCAAAAAAACGGAAGAATCTGTTTCTGCCGAAGCCTTGCTGCTTCGAAGTAAAGCGAATTATCATCTCGGTAAAGAACAGGAAGCGGTTACCATGCTTGAAGACATTGTCAACAATTATTCGTCATATCCGCAATATCAGGATGCGCTTTGGTTTCTTGGAATTTATTATGATTCTTACGGTGATACGATTAAATCGGTTGAGTATTTTCAATTGTTGGCGGATCGTTTTCCGAACAGTAAACATATTGACGGAGCCTTATATTTTCTGGCGTTGGACGATTTACAGAACGGAAATAGCCGTAAGGCAACAACCTATCTGACTCGGATTTACCGAAATTATCAAGCCGGTGAATATTGGTCGCACGCAACATGGACACTCGCCTACGAAGCGTACAAAAAAAAGGATTATGCCCAAACGGAAATTTATTTACAAAAACTTTTACAACATCCGCCTGATGTGGTTATACTTGATCGTGCGCTTTATCTTAAAGGCGAGTTGTCGCTCCGCAAAAATGAATTTGAAACGGCAATTATTGCGTTTCGGGAAATTAGTAAACTTTGCCCGGAAAGTCCGCTTTGCGATGAAGCCGCAAAAAATGCCCACCTCGCCGCCGGAAAAAACTCAAAAATCAGGTGATCGTGAATAGTGACGCAAGCGTTGTTTTTAACGTAATGATAAGTTCAAAATATTGTTGACGGTTCGGATTTGTAAAATTGCCCCGAATGTTAACGGCGTGGGCTTGCCCCGCGTTCCTACTTGTCCCTACGAGGCAAAAACGATAAACTATTAATTCATCTTTTAACACGAAACACACGAAACACACGAAACACACGAAACACACGAAACACACAAAACACACGAAATTATAAAAAAAGGACAACAAAAATTTTCGTGTTTTTCGTGTTTTTCGTGTTTTTCGTGTTTAAAATAGACCAATTAATATGTATTAATGACCGATTAAGACGTATTAATTGCCGATTAAGACGTATTGATTGCCCAATTAAGACGTATTTATTGCCGATTAAGACGTATTAATTGCCGATTAAGACGTATTGATTGCCGATTAAGACGTATTTATTGCCGATTAAGACGTATTGATTGCCGATTAAGACGTATTTATTGCCGATTAAGACGTATTTATTACCGATTAAGAAGTATTTATTGCCGATCAAGAAGTATTTATTGCCGATTAAGACGTATTTATTGCCGATTAAGACGTATTTATTGCCGATTAAGACGTATTATTTGCCAATTAAGAAGTATTATTTGGCTATTAAGAAGTATTATTTTACCCTTTATGTAACTTTACGAACCCCAAAAGAAGGGAAAAAAGGACAATGAAACCTACTGCAAAAAACTCGAATGAAATAGGAACGATTCTATTTTTAAGTTAGCGAGTAATATATCAGTGGAATTTTCAAAAGCGTCCTCGCCGACTTACTCCGGTAAACGGCAGGAAGCCGGTGAGGTAGGCGATCCCTTCGCTGAAGGGTCGCGCCGGTTGAGTAATCATTGATACCAGAAGGTTTGCCTCTCCTACTGGGGATCGATTCAATAATAAAATATTGATGAGGGACATTACCTGTTGGTGTCAATGACGACTCAACCGGCGCGACCTTTTAGCAAAAGGTCGCCTACCTTCTAATTTCTCATAAGTAAACAAATTTACAGAGAAATCCCACTGAGATATTAAGTTAGCGAAATGGTCTATTAACTAATAACTATTAACCTATAATTCATAACTATTAACTATTAACTATTAATTAATACAGTGGCTGGGGAAGTACTTTCACAAGAAGAAGTTGAAAATCTCTTGAACATCATGTCGATGTCGGAGAAAAAAGAGACCAAACCTGCGGCGGCAGCGGTGAGCGGTAAGAGTTCTCCGATTCTTTCCGGCGTGGGACCGTTGCATGGTGTTGGCGGGGGATCGATTTCGTCGGGTGCAAGCTGGGTTCATCAGGAAAAAATCGGTCCCGTCAATTTCAAAAGTCCGGAACGTGTTAATCGGGAGCAAATGAAAACACTCCAGACAATGCATGAAGGTTTTGGACGGAAATTTGCCGCCGGACTTTCGGCAATGTTACGGACAGTGATTGATGTTAAACTGACGAGTGTTGATCAATTAGCGTACAGTGAATTTATTTTTGGTCTTGACAATCCGACTTGTTTCAACTTACTCCGTGCCGAACCGCTTGAAGGCAACCTGATTCTTGACATCAATCCGTCAATCATTTATCCGATGATTGACCGGTTGCTTGGCGGCGGTCGTGAAGGGACATTGGTCACTCGCCGTCCATTGACGGATATTGAGCAACGGCTTGTGTTACGGGTTACGAAATTATTTCTCAAGGAGTTGAAACATGCTTGGGAAAATGTGATGGAACTTGATTTTGAAGTGATCCAGACGGAGAGTAATCCGCAGTTGATTCAGATTGTGCCGCCTAATGAGGTGGTGGTGTTGCTTTGTTTTGAGGTGGCGTTGACGGAGGTGCGGGGGACAATCAATCTGTGTATTCCTTATAATTCCTTTGAACGGATTGCCGGTAAACTAAACACCAACGCCTGGACTACCTACAATAAAAAACAGGCAACTCCGCAATCAATTAAAAGAATCAGTAAATCGATTCGCAATGTCCATGTTCCGCTCAAAGTCAAACTGGCGGACGCAAAGATTAAAATGCACGAATTACTTCAACTGCGGGTGGGCGATATTATTTGTACACAAAAAAATGTGAATACGCCTCTTCTGGTCAGTGTCAAAGGTATTCCGAAATACTGGGGACATCCCGGAACTTATAAAGGTTACACCGCAGTGCAAATTGATGAAACAATCGACGATCCGACCGATATTATCGCACAGGAGTAGTTTTTTTGAGTGAAGGACGCTATTGGCTTGAAATCCTACGGCTACGTAACTACGTAGAGAC
The DNA here is from genome assembly GCA_031257725.1 of Planctomycetaceae bacterium. GTDB lineage: Bacteria > Planctomycetota > Planctomycetia > Pirellulales > Thermoguttaceae > WRKP01. The sequence continues at coordinate 5,712 of JAIROD010000663.1, forward strand.
GCAATGCATTGCGTCTCTACAATACGGTACTATTTATTACTAATTACTAAACTATTAACTATTAACTATTAACCATTAACTATTACCTATTATGAATTTTATTGTATTTTTAGTGATTTCCCTTTTTTCAGTCGTCGAACCTCAAGGGGAATACGCATGGCAACCGCTTTTTGATGGTAAAACGCTGACACATTGGTCGGTTCCCGTTTTTGGCGGTGATGGCGAAGTGCAGGTCAAAGACGGCAATCTGGTAATCGGTCAAGGGGCAATGATTACCGGAATTAAATACGAAAAAGTATTTCCCCGCGTTAATTATGAAATTCGTTACGAAGCCAAACGGACAAAGGGTAATGATTTTTTTGGTGCGTTGACTTTTCCGGTTGGCGACAGTTGTTGTACGTTTATCAATGGCGGTTGGGGCGGCGGCACGGTTGGTTTGAGTTGTGTTGACGGCATGGACGCTTCGGAGAATGAAACGAGTTCTTTTTTCAGTTTTAAGGACAATCAATGGTATAAATTCCGCATTTTCGTAACCGGAACATTGATTCGTGTCTGGATTGACGAACCGACCAAAGACGGTAAACGTAAGGAAACACTGATTGTTGATTTGAAAATGGGAGAAAAGAAAATTTCACTTCGAGATGAAACTTCCCAATATCAGCCGCTTGGTTTTTGTACATGGGTGAGCGAAGGATGGATTCGTAACATCGAATACCGAAAACTAAAACCAAAAGAAGTTAAAAATTAAGTAATCGGGAATAGGGAACTTCTCATTATTCATTTTGTATTGATTCAGTAGAGTGTATTATCAGCTCATGTTACACATTGGTTTGATTTAACGCCGTAGGCGTTTTATGTGAATAACCGCCGCCAGTTTCAGTAAATACCGAACCGGCGGTTATGCACATAGAACGCCTAAAGGCGTTGTTCGACTTAACACTAAAACGCGGGGCAAGCCCACGCCGTTAACATTCGGTAAATGCTGAATGATGAGAGATTCCCAAAGATCAATTGAATCATCGTAAAAGTCATTGTCCGCCTGTGCGGAATAGTCCGTTTCTAGCAAAAGTTTTGTTTTTGTTGGTTATTCTTATTTTTTCCTAATGAAATGCGAGTAGAAACTCGATTTATAAAGAAAGACATATAAGCGTTTTTGGGGGCGAATTTCACACTTGGTTTGGGAAATCGGAAAAAATAGGTAGAATGACATCAACAAGGTAGGGCTTGAATTGGCTAACACTTGTCCCGTTTTCTTCCGGTTTTTGTTGCGACTCAATTAGAATGTTCCTGAAACCGCCAATCGTCTTGATGAAAAAACAAGTCGCGTTGTAAACAGAACTTCCGTCCTAAAGTACCGGCAAGGATGTCGGGAAAACAAGACTTGATCACGTAATGCGCCGTATTCACAACGCTTTACGTGTCACGAAAGGAGAATCGTGTTGGAAATGAAAGCAAGAATCAATTCAGGCTTAATTGCTGTAATACTGGGAACGACTTTTACTTTTATTCCGGTCGGAAGTCCTTTCTCATTTTTAACAAACTCTGTAAATGCGCAAGTGTTCGAGCAACCCGTTGCGGCTGTTATGTCTCAATATCCCGCAACGGCTCCGCCGACACAACCAACAATGCGGATTCCGGTAACAACGGTTCCGACAATGGCGGTTCCGACAATGGGAGTTCCGGCAGCAACAGCGGCTTCGGTGATGTCCGCTCCGGCAGCAGCGGCAGTAACCGCGCAGAGAACGCCGACTCCGCCGATGACCGCAGATCAGGCGTATTCCATTAGTGCGCAAAAATTACATCAAGCACGGAAATCTCTTGCCGCGAAAGATGTTGTAACCGCAGAACGGATTGCCTCTGAAGTTCAGAGAATGAATCTGGCTTATCGGGAATTTGATGACCGTCCCGAATATATTTTCACGCTCATTCAGCAATTCAAACAAGTTGCCGACCTTCATCGTACATCGGGGAATACCGAATTTTTTCGCCGGAATTATGCGCAATTATCATTGAATCAGGCAGACGTGATGCTTCGTCGCGGTGAAATCGAACTCGCAACGCAGTTGACTCAAGAAGCGGCGGCACAAAATGTTTTGTACAATCAATCGGAACGTGACGCCGGTCATGATCCTCAAGCAATGTTCAAACGGATTGAAGATGCGAAAAGAATTCGTGCAATGAATGTTTCGGTAACGAATGTTCCGGTACAGCAACCAGTTCTTTCCCAAGCGGCGCAACATGATCTGAATCAGGCAATAAGTATGCTTCGGCAAGCCCGTGATGCAATGAATGCCGGACAACTGGATCGGGCGGATCAACTTTGCCGTACTGCAATGAGTTATAAATTAGCCGATTCCGTTTATCCTGCCGGAAGTGATACTCCTAATCGGATTCTTGCGGAAATTGCGGTGCGGCGGCAACAGGCTTTTGCGGCTCGCCCCCAAACTCCAAACGTAACAACGCAAGCGGTTTACCACCCAACTCAAAATCAAAATCCGGCGCAAAATATTCAGCAGGTCGCCACTCAACCGCAACCTTCCATCGCAGCCAATACACCCATTGTCGATCAGGTCATACGTGATCGGCAAACGGTTATTTCACAGATTTCTTCTGGAATTTTACAACAAATTTCCGATGCTCAACGGATAACCCGTGATCAACGGAATCCCGATGCCGGTCTTGAAATTCTCCGGCAGGCGAAAATCCGCGTCGAACAATCACCGCTTGATCCGGCAACCAAAGAAACGTTCATCCGTCAAATTGACCGCGCTATTGAAGATACCGTTAAATTTATTGACCGTTATCAGGCTCAATTTGAACAGGATAAACGTAATCAGGCGGTTTGGGAAGAACGGCGGCGGGAAGCGGAAAATTTTAGGAGTAAAGAAGAGCGGCTCAAAACATTGGTTGATGAATGTAACAAATTGATTAATGAACAACGTTATGAAGAAGCCGTAATGGTTGCCAAAAAAGCGAGGGAATTTGCTCCCGATGAACCGGCAACCCACATGCTCCTGACAACAACACAACTTGCCTCCAACGCTTACCGAAGTATGGCGATTCGTGATGAGAAAGCGGAATCGTTTGTCGAATCGATGCTTGGAGTCGATAGCGCGTCCATTGTCCCGAATTTCGCGCTAAGTCCCATGCACTTTGATAAAAACTGGAAGGATATTATTAGTCGTCGCCGCGGTTCGGCTGACCTTCTTCGGCAGCGACACACGGAAAGTGAAAACGAAATCATACGAAAACTCGAAATGCCGGTCTCCGTCAACTTTGATCGACCGATGCCGCTTGTAGAAGTTCTGAAAATTCTCAGCGGACAAACCGGAGTTGATATTATCATTGATTGGGCGGCGTTACGGGACGTTGATGTAACCAGCGACCAATTGATTGCCATTCAAATTATGAAGGAGATTAAACTCCGAAGTGTTTTGAATGTGATTCTTGAACCGTACCATTTATCGTATGTCGTTAAAAATGAAATGCTGAATATCACCAGTGCCGCCAAAGCAAAAGGGGAACGTTATCTAAAAACATATTACATCGGCGATCTGATTATGAAATTCCCGAATTATGATCAGACAAGAAATCCGCATGATTTGAATTCCGCAATGGATCGGGCAATGCACATGCAGTCCGGTCGGGCAGTAACGCGTGGTGTTTCCGGCGGTATCCCGCTCAGCAATAATAACACCAAAATTGATCCTTCATTGCTTGCCTCAATGGGAAACCCGAATATCATGGGACAAATCTTTGCCGGAAATATGCCCGGAATCAATAATGGTACCGGAACGGGAACCGGTTTGGGAACTCCCCAAACCGGAGCTGCCGGCGGTAGTCAGGCTGACTTTGGTGAGATTATGGATTTGATCGAAGCGGTTGTTTCGCCTGATTCATGGGATGAAGGCGGTGAAATGATGGAATATTATCCCAACCTTAGTTTGGTTGTTCGCCAAACGGAAGAAGTTCACGCCGAAATTGTCGATTTACTTGCTCAGTTGCGGAAACTTAATGATCTGCAAATCGCGGTCGAAGTCCGATATATCACTCTTGCCGATGATTTCTATGAGAAGATGGGAATTGATTTTGATATGAAATTCAAAAACGATGGCGCGGCAAATAAACTACAAACCCAATTTTCCAGCGGTGATAGTAGTGACGATAGCAGTTCATCCAATACGCTTCAGGTTACCGGCGGCAAGAATGTTACTGTTGGTATGTCCGCACCCGGCGATATTTCCGTTGACCTTTCGATTCCGATCAATCAGAACAACTATGGTTTGGTTGATCCGATGTTTGGCGGTTTTAGTGCGGATGCCGGACTTCAAATGGGGTTTGCTCTTTTGAGTGAAATCGAAGCCTACTTCTTTATGACTGCAACACAAGGCGATACGCGAAGTAATGTTCTTCAGGCGCCCAAAGTAACTATTTTCAATGGTCAAATGGGAATGATCACTGATATGAGTATGTCGCCGTTTGTAACGAGTGTGATTCCGGTAGTCGGAGATTTTGCCGCCGCCTATCAACCGGTGATCACGATTTTGAGTGAAGGTCAACTCCTTTCGGTTCAGGGAACTGTTTCCGATAACCGTCAATATGTCCGGTTGGTGTTGAATCCGACATTCAACAAAATCACCAAAGTGAGTACGTTCAAATATTTTGGGGATGATGTCCTGACGGATGAAACGCAAACAACCGCCAAAGGTGATAGTGCAGCTTCGGCGTCAACCGATGAACGTGGATCGACAAGACGTACCACTCAATCCAATTCCGGTGTAACAATCCAATTACCGACATTAGCCATGTTTTCGGTTCAAACAACGGTTAGTGTTCCGGATGGCGGAACCATTTTGTTAGGCGGAATGAAGCGGCTCAGCGAAGGACGCACCGAAGCCGGTACGCCAATCCTAAACAAAATCCCGTATATTCAACGTCTCTTTATGAATACCGCTATCGGACGTACCACTCAAAGTATTATGATGATGGTAACTCCGCGAATCATTATTCAGGAAGAAGAGGAAGAATACCTAACCGGTTTACGACCCGCTCCGTAAACGTAAAATCACTCATTCTATTTTCAAATTGAAAAATCGAATTTGAAAATTCCAAAACGGGAAGCCCAATGGTTTCCCGTTTTTTTGTTTGATTCAAGAGGTAGGCAACCTTAGGTAGGCAACCTTTCGCCGAAAGGTTTTTACTAATACGGCGTACTCGCCGGCTTGCCCCTGTTTTACGGATGGAAATTAAAAACCAACACCAAGGTGGATTATCAAGAGGTAGGCGATCCCTTCGCTGAAGGGTCGCGCCGGTTGAGTTTTAATTGATTCCAACAGGCAATGCCCCTCCTCACAATTCTGTTATGCAATCGTAACTATTCAGTAGCGATTCTATTATTTATCGGGAATCTCTCGTCATTCGGAATTTACCGAAAGTTAACGGCGTGGGCTTGCCCCGCGTTGTTCAACTTAACCCTAAAACACGGGGTA
>JAIROD010000668.1 GCA_031257725.1 Planctomycetaceae bacterium
TCAGCGTCGCGAATGTGATCAAGACGTTTTTCGATACATTTAACATTTTCCGGATCAATTTCTATTGTAATTGAATTACGCTGCGTTTGCAGAGCGGCAACCGCTGTTGTTCCTGTTCCGGCGAAAGGATCAAGTACCGTATCGCCGACATTGGTTGATGTTAAAATCATCCTCAAAAGCAACGCCAACGGTGATTGTTGTTTGTGAAAACGTTCTCCGTTATCGGATCGCAATGCCTCGTCTCCGGCAAAATAACCGCTCGTCAATTCCCGAATATCATCCCAAACATCTGTTACGAAAACACCGTTATCACGCCGATATTTGTAATTTATCGGCAATTCAGGATCAATACGTAAACGGTGAAACGTTTTCGCCCGTTCACCTTTTGTTGCGTAAATAATCACCTGATATTGTTTGCCGTATTTCCCCTTAACCGGAACAGCTGAAGTCCGTTTTTTCCAGATAATAAGATTCTGAAAATTCCAACCGGTTTCACGTAACGTTTGCAAAACAAATTCTGTATTTTTTTCACGCTGCATAAAATAAATGCAACCGCCTTTGTTGGTAATTCTATAAATAGAACGGCAAACCGTTTTCATCATTTCCCAATATTCATGTTCAGGCATGTCGTCATTATGCAACGCATAATCTTTCTGCTGATTGAACGGAGGATCAAGAAACGTAAAATCGATTTTCCAATTCATTTTTTCCAGAAGATCAATATTGTTTCCTAATAAAATTTCATAAGACATCGTATTTACCTTTTTCCAATAATTAAATTGTCCTTGTTAATAATTTTTTTACAAAATAAATAAAATTTTCAGAATTTACAAACATTGATATATTTATCTGTCAATTTTGTGAACTTTATTCCTCATAACTAAATTCTACCTTACTCTGCAAAATAATTTCATCTAAAATATTGTTCAAATATCCTTGTTTTACGGTATCTTCAAAACGAGTAATAAGCAACGGTAAATTGATAATTTATTCTGCGTTTTTGCCAAATTCTTGTTTTAGAATTTGTTCGATGTTTTCAGTGAATGAGTGTTTTATCCGATTGTTTTCCAAATAAATTAAATAATTGTAGATTTTTAATTTGTGTTTTTTTAGTTTCAAAAGTACGAATTTCTTTTTGCAATTTTTCGCCTCTGTATTCATCGGTCAACTGTAATCTGCGCAAACCGATTTTCACGTAGTCTTCCTGTAACTCAATACCGATTGATTTTCGATCTAATTGTTTCGCGACAAAACTTGTTGTAAACGTACCGGAAAACGGGTCTAAAACGGTATCACCGATATTGGAGCTTGCCTTGATTATTCGTTCCAATAATGCAATCGGTTTTTGTGTCGGGTGATTTTCGTACTCGTCCATTCGGTAACGTACCCGTGCAAACTCCCACACATTGCCCGGCACTTTTTCCGAATTGTAAACCTGAGGCGGATTTTTTCGATAATCTATCAATTTTCTTTTTGAACCCGTTTTGGCTTCCACTAAAATATCTTGTGCATTAAAAGTATAATCATTGGGATTTTTCACGCAAAATAAAATCGGTTCATACATCGAACCATAATAGTTTTTCGCCTGCACTCCCGAACTGTCATAATACCAAACCAAACGTGAAAGTATTGTCATTCTCTTGCGAATAAAAAGATCAAAATAAGGCATAAACTGAGTTGATGTCATAATGTACATACTTCCATTCGATTTCAATTTATCAATACACAAATCAATCCATTTGTAACACCAATTCAGATAATCATCTTCTGTAACCCATTTGTCTTTATGACCATTAAAGTTTTTGCCTATGTTATATGGCGGATCAACGAAAATTAAATCAACAGAATGATCCGAAATTTCGTAAGATAAAATATCCAACGAATCTCCTTGTATTATTGTATGATTTTGATAATCAAATTTTTCCATAACGTTAAAAACTCCTCATAAAAAACATAACTCAAAATAACAATTAACGAAACTATATGTCCGAGCATAAAAGGCACGCCAACTGACAAAAAAACGCACAGAAGCGAGCTCTTTTCGCTCGGACATAACCACTTACAGCATTAAAATGAGGAATATGTTCTTGTTTCTGTTTTTGTACGATTTTAAATTCATTACCTCAAATTTTGACCGATATTTTTTCAACAAACAATACCGAAAATTAAAGCGGAAAGATAATGTTACGATTATTTTTTATCTCCTATTTTAATTTTCACGGGTCCGATTAAACCGGACGGTAATAATTTTGAATCGGGGTTGTAAGCGTTTTTCCATGTTGACCAGGTGATTCGTTTTTCTTCGGGCAATTTGGCATCGCCGATTAAACGATTGACCCAAAGATTCGCAACTTCTATTTGTAACACATTCTCGCCGTCTTGAATGTAATCCGTTATCTCCAGCCGATACGGATTCGACCAACACGTTCCAACCGTTTTGCCATTAAGACGTACTCGCGCGATCACCTCAACCTCGCCAAGATCAAGGAATAAACGTTGCGTGTTTTTATCTTTGGGAAAACCGCCTTGTGGAAACACAAATTTCTTTTCATAAATTGCAATCCCCGAAAAATAACGGATTCCTTCGTCCCCGCTTTTTGTCCAATCTTGCAGTTCGTCAAAAACAACCTGCGACGGCGCACCGCGCGACGATTCAAATGAGACCGTCCAATTTTTGCTCAACCAGTCTTTATCTATCGGAGAGGAAATTTCCTTATCCGAAACAACATTTTCCCAAACCGGCAAATCATCCGTAACAATTTCCCGATCAAAAATCACAAACACCGATCCCGAACCTTCAAGGAATAATGGAATTGTTGTTTGTCCGGTTTGCTCATTTTCAGTAACAGAAGGAGTTTTGAATTTTCGACCCGTTAATGGATCCCAAATCGAAACTTTTTTTCCCGTTACACGAAATAGAACATTTCCATCAAACGGTTGAGATTTTTTGTTTGAGAGAAAATAAATTTCCGTTTCGCCGCCGCGCCGATGGAAAAACCGTAACGAATCGTCCGCCGAAACAACATCTTCGACAACTCCATCCGATTTAAATATTTGGGTCAAAAATTCGTAATCAGGATACAATTGCCCGCTGCCATCAGAATATTCTGCAACCGACCAAGGCGGCATTCCAAAATTGCCGAGAACTTTTGCTGATTGCCATTGTTCGTCTGATTTTTGCGCGGATGCCCATGATTCGTCTGTTTGGAATTTGATCTGTTTTGCCTGACCGTTTTCATCAATGACGCGAAAAACAAAACTTGCAATAACTCCCGCAGGATTTCGGCTGTTACTTTGCGCGTTCGTTGCTTGCAATTCAATCAGATTGCCGCCTTCTTTCAAATGTTCGGCAAACGAAACGACTTTTAACGGTTTCGATAAATCTGTTTGATAAACTGTTTTGCCGTTGATTTTCACGGTTAAATTGTTGTCCGCAGTTGCGAGAAAAACCGCCGCGTCAACTTGGGTATTTTTCTGCAACGAAAAAGATTTACGAAACAACCGCGTTCCTGCCGGCGCATCGTTGGCGGGATTGCCTTCGGGGTACCAAATCCATTTTGCGCCCGACATCTTGACCGGCAATTTCGTTTGAATGTCTTTCAATTTTTGTAACGTAATCACTTTGCCGTTGTGATAAGAATGTGTTTGTATTTTTGTATCTGTTGTTATGTTTGGTTGATTTTGTTCCCAAATTTTCGCGGCAAGTTTACGAACCTCATCATCGGTTTGCGGATAATTTTGAAGACTCGGCGATTTTTCGGGCGGCGAACCAATTATTGTTGCGCCGTTGCGTACAAGTTCTTCTATCTTGTTCAAAAGTTCGGGAGTCATTGTCGGCGTATTCGGCAACACCAGCAAACGGTATTCCGTCGTATTTTCGTTCAAGAAAGCAATACGACCGTTTTTAACTGTTGCAAATTTTATCAGCGTCAACGGATCACAACCGTCGAAACGATAACCGCGTTGATCTTTCATTACGCCGGAACCTGTCAACGCCGAATCCGGCGGCGTGAAAACTTGCGGTGCGCCTTCCGGTAACAAATAAAGAATATCCGCAACCGCCCGGCCTTGTTGCAACAGATATTGACAACGCGCAAGATAACGATGATATTCCGCAACAAGATTCCACCACGTTTGCGTTCTTTCCCAATGAATACCGATACCGCCCATTGAAAATCCGGGTACGCGGTCAAGATATGGTTGATGTTGAAAGCGGTGAAAAGTGATGCGGTTTATTCCGGAACAAAAAGCCCAGTCGCCTTGCAGTTTCATGGAGTTTGGATGTTGCCGCCATCGGTCACTGACGGACGTGAACGCTTCCGCGCCGACAATTTGCCTGCCATGAATGTGGGCAACAGAAGCCGCTTCGAAGCAACTATAAACCGTATTGAGAGTGCCCGGCGACCAAAATTCGCACATCGGAACATCCGCAACCGCACAAAAACTCATATCGCAACACGGCATCATATCATACGGTTCAACCGACAATTTCATCTTATTTTTGTGCGCAAGTTCACGAAGATATTCGCCGTGATTTTGAATAACAATTTCCTGCGATGTTTGCCGAACATCCCAAAGAAACCGTTCCGTTTTTTCAACATTATCGACAATAAAACCGGAATAAGCGGGCAAAAACGGCGTCGGATCGTATTGTCGGCGTTTCCGAAATTCGTCAATAAAAATTTTAGAAAAATTCTGCGCCCCCATTTCCCACGAATCAATATGCAAAAAACACCAACCCGCATTGCCGTCGGTTTGACGTTTTCCGATTTTATCCAATAATTTTGTAACGTAGTTATTGAAATGAATATCGAAATAATCGCGATCCATTTTTGACGATTCAAGACCGAGTCCGGGACGCGGCGCGGGACGGGTATTTGCGCCGTTGGAAGTTGCGGCAAAGCGCAAAATTGTCCAGTTGCCTTGCGGGACTTCCCATTTCAAAACGCCGTCCAAGTCAAGACGATCTGTAAGATTGATTATTTTCGACGCAATAATCGTTTCGTTTTGCGCAACATTTTCATATTCTGCCAATGAATCAAGACGCGGTTTGACATTGGGTGCGGACGAGTAGGGAGCGCGAATGTAAAGAGCTTTTTCGTTGATGTCGGCAATTCGCGAGTTGCCGTCGGGAGTTGGGAATGCGAGAACGCAAACATCTTTGAAAAATTCTTTGCGTGCTTTTTCCTGATCTGCCGGAAGTGCGTTTTCGCCGAAAAATGGTTTTCGCGGAATCGGGTTCGGCAATTTTTCGTTGAATGTTGCGGGACCTGTAACATTTTTTTCCGACGCGACAAGATGCAGCATGGATTGTTCGGGTTTAATCCAAGGACCGCCGCTGCCTGTCCAACCGGGTCCGGAATTGAGAGTGAGTTGCAATCCGAGACGTTCCGTTTCGTGAACCGCGTGAGCGAAAAGTTCCTGCCATTGTTCGGACATAAAATCGACCTTACCGCGTGGAACGCCGAGATTGACTTCCATGAGAATAACGCCGCCGATACCTTGTTGTTTCATGGATTCGAGATCGGCGGTAATTCCTTCTTTTGAGAAGTTGCCGTCCATGATAAACCAATAAACCCAAGGACGCACCGAATCCGGCGGAACTTGGAATAACGAGAATTCCGTTGCCGATAAAAATGAACCGGCAAGAAAAAGTAAAACCGCACAAAAAAATTTCTTTGACATAGTAACCTCCCTTTTAGAGATTGAATGTTGATAGGTGACAAGGGAACTTCCAATAAATTTCCCAAAACTGATTTGTAATTATTCAGTCGCTTGTAATGATAGACTCTTTCTACTTTAAAATTCGGTTTTTGTTTTTTTGCTTACACAACTGGCTTTGAATCTAACGTAGAGGCGTGAGGCATTGCGTCTCTACTACTTCACCACTGAAAATTAGTGCGGACAGTATATCACATCATCACGCACTTGCCAATAGGGAGTGTTTTCCGTTTGTGGGTGACGGTCAATGGTCACGGTCATTCTTTCGCCCTGAAAGGGCAACACAAGCCAGCCCGCCGCAACGCGGCGGGTAATGGCAAACACGGTCAACGCC
>JAIROD010000742.1 GCA_031257725.1 Planctomycetaceae bacterium
CGTGCGGTGAGAGCGAAAGACCCGAAAATTTGTCATTCGAATTTCATTGATCGTGCCGGACCGTTGACCGAAACCATTCTGCTTGGCAATCTTGCAGTTTGGGCGGCTGCCGAAGGCGGACCCGACGGTGCAATGGGCGAATGGGGCGAAAAGATCGAATGGGATGCCAAAAATCTTGTCGTTACCAATTTGTCCAATCTCAAAACTCCTGGTGTTGCTGATCTTATCAAACCGGTTTACAGTGAAGGTTACCGGCTTGATTAAGTTTGAGGAGCAGGAGTTCGGTTTTCGTGTTTCATAGGGACACACAATTGTGTGTCCCTAAAAAATCATAACCGCCAAATTCTGAAATGGGAATCTCTAATAAATTTAGAATTTACCGAAAGTTAACGGCGTGTGCTTACCACGCGTTGTTGGGCTAAACCTAACAACACGGGGTAAACCCCGTCGTTAACTATTAATTTATTAATTAATGGGTTGAAAATAAAAAATTGAATGATGAGCGATGCCCATTTATGACCGTTCAAAATATACAAAAGTTTTTCTGTGAGCGGTAACATTTAATGTCCTGTTGGGGCGAGGCATCCGAGTAAACGTTGCACGCCGAACAGTAATTGCTCAAACCGGAATGGTTTATTGAGTAACGCGTCGGCTTTAATCCAGGCACGTTCCGATGCCGACTCCATTGAAAATTCAATGTCCATATCGCTTGTTGAACTGCTCAACAGAATTAACGGCATGTTCGGATAATCTTTCTTGAAATGATAGCATAACGTAAACCCGCTATCACTGTTTTCCATAATCAGATTGACAATCGCAAGATCAAATTTTGAACGTCGGACAAGTTCATAAGCCTGCTGTTCACTTTCCGACTCAGTAACCGCAAAACCGGCACTCTGGAGCGATTGCTTCATTTTCAAACGAAAATCGGGGGCGTCGTCAACTAAAAGAAGGTGGTAAGCCATTGTTTTATAGAGGGTAAAAGAGTGAATGGTGGAAAAATTAAAAAAGCATTATGACAGATGTTTCACCGGTTTTCAACAGGAATAAACTGAAAATGTTGACCTGAATCGAAAAAAATGAAATTTCTTTTTAATCCAGACATTAGATTTTCCACTAAAGCAGCCGATTACCGATTACCGATAACAAATAAGTATTGGGTCTGTAAGTACCCGTTGAAATTTTGAAATTGGACTGACCGTCAATGGTCGTGTCTGAAATTGACAAACTTAACGTTAGTCGGAGAAAACACTTATGAATATTCATACTATTATTGGTCGTTTGGTTCTTGGTTCGTTGTCGGTGTTACTGATAGTCCTTTCTTTGGGAACAACCGGCTGTGCGGTGCACTCCAACGGAATGACCTTGCCGAATCCGTATTATATGGGTAATCGAGTTCAGTATTTTCCACGCGGTACAGAGTTTCCATTTCCTAATGAAGCGGCATCAATGCAAGAATCACAACATGATACGTTTTAAAAACTTAGCAATCCGTTAAGGAATAATAAGGAATGATAATGATAAAGCAAGGAAAAGGAATAATTTCAAAAAGAATCTGTGCAAAAAAACAGAATTCAGAAAGACCACGTATTTTTTTCTGAAATTTTTTTAGATATTAGGTGTTGGGTAATAGGTATTAGGTAAGTGGTCAACAGATTTCATGCCATTGTGCTTTATTTCCTTACGGATTCTGACATCCGATCACAAATATGGATCTTTCGGTTTCGGCTCAAGCGTGGGTGAATCTTTTTTTTCTTTGGCTCGGTTTTGGGACTGTTGTTGGAATGACCGCTCAGGTTTGTCTTCCAAGCGGTGAACCCAAAGGATTTTTTGGTATTCTTGTTATTGGTGTTACCGCCAGTTGCTTCGGACCGCTTGCCGTTTCACTTTTTTTGAAACAAGAACAATTTAATCCAATCAGTCCGGTTGGTTTTTTTGTTTCCGTTCTTGCGGCTTTGGTGTTTCTGCTCCTTTACCGTTTTACACTCACCCTCTTGAAAAAACATTCGTCATAATATTGCAATTGGGTATTTCTAAAAAATTAATGTTTAGAGAGATATTCCCAAACGTCTGTCTTTCCCATGTTTGTTTAATTGGGCATCTCTCATCATTCAATTTTTTATTTTCTGCCTATTAATTAATAGTTAACGACGGGGGTTACCCCGTGTTTCGGGGCTAAGCCTAACAACGCGGGGCAAGCCCACGCCGTTAACGTTCGGTAAATTTAGTTAACGACGGGGTTTACCCCGTGTTGGGGGGTTAAGTTGAACAGCGCGGGGCAAGCCCACGCCGTTAACTTTCGGTAAATTTAGTTAACGACGGGGGGTACCCCGTGTTTGGGGGTTAAGTTGAACAGCGCGGGGCAAGCCCACGCCGTTAACTTTCGGTAAATTTAGTTAACGACGGGGGTTACCCCGTGTTTTATGGTTAAGTCGAACAGCGCGGGGCAAGCCCACGCCGTTAACGTTCGGTAAATTCTGAATTATGATAGATTCCCTATTAGATTATCCAAGATCAATAAGAAGTATTTATCGTAGCATAAATATTAAATTCGTGTTTTGACCCAATTCACCGCTTCATCGTGATTATTAAATAAACCGTCGAGTTGACCTTCGTAAGCTTCATGGAGTAATTTTCCCATTTCAGGTCCCGGTTCGACTCCAAGTAATAATAAATCACGCCCCTGTAATATCGGAACCGGTTTGCCGTCACGGATTTCAAGTTTTTCCGCAACCTCCTCCCATGTTTCAATCCGATGCCGTGATTGCCCCATTCCACAACCCAATGCGTCCGCACGGCATAACGCCGACCACATCCGTATATTGGTCGGAGCCAAACGGTACGCCAACCGTCGAACACTGCTAAAATCCGGTCTCGTATTCATCGGAATTGCCGTGTGTGCAAGATGTTCCCGAACCAAACACACAACATGTTCCAGTACCCGGTTCGGAACACGCATCTTTTCAAGGAATCTTGTCGTCGGTTCAACCCCTTCAAATGCGTGATTCGGCGATGTCCATACTCCGCGATCATTGAGAATTGTTGTCGCCGGTTTGCCAAAATCATGACATAATGCCGCTAAAAATAAAATCGTTCGGTCAAATTGGTCAAAATTTTGTTCGTCCGCAATTTTCGCCGCCGCATCACAAGTTAATGCCGTATGCGTAAACGCATCACCTTCCGGATGGTAAACCGGATTTTGCGGAATATCAATCAATGCCGACAGTTCAGGAAAACAGGTTACCCAACCGGTTGTTTTGAGCAGTTGTAAACCTTTGCCCGGAAACTGCCCCTTCAACGACCATTTTTCCCATTCGCCCCAAATGCGTTCAGCAGAAAGGGTTGAAAATTCCGGAAGGATTTTACGGCAAAACTCGACCGTTCGCAATTCCATCTCAAACCCAAAACGCGATACAAATTGCATTCCGCGAAGAACTCGCAATGGGTCGTCACAAAACGATTGCGTCGGCGCACGAAGAATTTTACGCTTCAAATCGGCAATGCCGCCAAAAGGATCATAAACCGAACCGTCAAGATGTAAGCCAATCGCGTTAATCGTGAAATCCCGCCGCGAAAAAGCAGTGTACGGATCAAGATGAGGATCAGAAGAAACCGCAAAACCCTTGTGTCCAACCCCCAACTTTGATTCAACTCGCGGAATACTCAAATCAATCTCATTATCAATTTTAATCGTGCCGAAACTTTGACCAACAAGTCCAACACGGAAAAATGGTTTTAATATTTTGAGAATTTTTTTATAAGTTAAGCCGTAAACCTCAATATCAATATCCTTCGAAGGAATTTCAAGAAAAAGATCCCGGACAAAACCGCCAACAAACAAACAATCGCTCGCACCACCTTCAAAAAGCAATTCAATAATACGACGAACTTTCGGTGTCGGCTGAAATAACATCATCGCTATAGGTTAGTAGTTAATACTGTCAACGGGTAGAAATTGGTTGTTTTATTTGAAACCTCCCACAAGGTAGGATATCAAAAGGTAGTGCTAAGTTTCCTAATTCCTCTTGAATATTTTTAGTATTTTTTGAGTTGGGTCGAATTTCCATTTTATTTTTTTTGGATTGAGGTTATAGTAATTGATATATGTTAT
>JAIROD010000752.1 GCA_031257725.1 Planctomycetaceae bacterium
AGAAATACCGCCACGACCAAGACTCGCCGCTTCGGTCGCCGCCCACACACGACGGGAACGCTCATCGGACAAAAAACGGGAAATGCTCTTGTACTTATTACCAATGGTTGTTATAATACCGTGATCCATGTAGGTAGTATACTGAATGGCAAAATAAAAAAAAATACCAGTTTTGGATCACTTATTTTGCTACAGTGCCTAATAAAAAATTAAAATAGACAGTTACGCCGTTAACTGTCTATTTTGTTTTAATTTTTTGTAACTATTCAGTGTATTGTTGGTCTAGTTATTGTAGCAGCCGTTTTTAAACGTTTGCCATCGGGTCAACGCCGCTAGGCGTTTTATGTGAATAACCGCCGGTTTCAACCGGCGGCAAAGCACCCCACTAAACTCACCCCCTGTAGGGGTTGCACTAAAAATTATCGTTCAAATTTAATGCCGCTTGAGGACAACCCCTAAAGGGGTTGAGGTGGTCGTGTGTCCGCTACCGCCGGTTGAAACCGGCGGTTATTCACGTTGAACCCCTAAAGGGGTTGTTCGTTGTAATAAATCAATCACAAAATGTAAAACCTCCAATCGAGTGAATAGATACGATTATTGAAAGATTCTAGTCTTATTAGTCCCCTTTTTTATTGGGTCGGTAGGGGAGTTGGGGTCTATTATTAAAATTAGTCAACCGGCGCAACCGCACCGGTTGACTAATTTTAATTAATAAATAAATTAATAAATTAATAGACACCAACACCAAACGGTAACTATTCCGTCGTCGGTAGGGGCGTACTTGGGTGAGCAAGTCCTAAAACGAATGAATAGTTACCAAAAACGCTGTATTTCGTGATGGTCTAAATTGCGGATATTGGGTATGGTTAGATTAGAGAAAAGGTCTGGTATAATTGCCGCCGTGCTTGGTCAACCATTAACCCAATCTCCAAACCAAGCGGTTTTTCCTATTTATTTTGAGCAACCAACCAGAGAACAAATTATGAACGGTTATGAAAGAATTCGGGCAACTTTAGAAAGACAACCAACGGATTGTCTTGCGTTTATGCCGATTACCATGATGTTTGCGGCAGATCAAACCGGAGTTTCGTATGGTCAATATACAGCCGATTATCGGCTGCTTGTTGAAGCACAATTAGAAACTGCACGGAAATTCGATATTGATCATGTTTCGTGTATTAGTGATCCGGTGCGGGAAGCGGCGGATTGCGGCGGTACGATTCATTATTTCGACGACCAACCGCCGGCTGTTGATGAATCCAACGCACTGCTCAAAGACAAAACCTTGTTGAAAACACTCACTGTTCCTAATCCGTTTCGGGAAGGCAGCCGCATGAATGATCGGGTTCAGGCGGTACGGTTATTGGCGGAAAAAGTCAAAGGAGAATGTTTTATCGAAGGTTGGGTGGAAGGTCCCTGTGCGGAAGCCGCTGATCTTCGTGGAATTAATAATTTGATGACGGATTTTATGGATGATCCGCAATTTGTGCAAGACCTTTTTGGGTTCAATGTCCGTATGGCAACCGCCTTTGCTCAAGCTCAGATTGATGCTGGTTGCGATATTATCGGTATCGGAGATGCCGCCGCATCATTGGTCGGTCCACGTCTTTACAAAAATGTTGTATTCCCGTTTGAAAAATTGCTTGTCGAAAACATTCACGCTGCGGGTTGTCGGGTTCGGCTGCATATTTGCGGTAATATTAATCGAAGTTTGACCGATATTGGTCAACTTGGTTGTGATTTAATTGATCTTGATTCAATGGTTTCGATTGAAAAAGCACGGAAAGAAACCGGTGAATATCAAGTTTTGGATGGTAATCTTGATCCGGTCAAAGTTTTGCGAAACGGAACACCGGAACAGATTCAAACGATATTGGCGGAATGTTTTCGCCAAGCCGGAATGAATTATATTGTTGGAGCCGGTTGTGAGGTTCCGCGTGATACACCGCATGAAAACCTCCGAGCAATGCGTGATTTCGCACGACAAAACAATAGAACAAATATAACTATTCCGTAGTGTATTATCAGGAAATACTCATCAGGTAGGCGACATTTCGCCGAAAGGTCGCACGGTTGATCTGGTTTCTCCATTTCCGTCCGCACACAGGGGCAATCAGTTTCCAAACCAGTCAGAAACACAAATTATCCAATCGAATCTGATTCACTGTTGCCTATCGGCAACGCAACCGTGTGTGAAAACCTTTCGCCGAAAGGTTGCCCGCTTTTTTTGCCCCCCCTTTTCATATTTTAGATTATAAATAATAATATGCCGACTTGTATTTTGTATTGACGAAATAAGCAAGTTGGTTTTTTTAGCGAATCAAAGAAAGAGAATTATCGGGATTTATCATCTTACAATACTTATATTTAAGGAGAAAACAGTTGGCAGTTAAAATTCGAATGAAAAAAATGGGACGGCTTCATCGTCCGTTTTTCCGTGTATGTGTGATGGATGCCCGAACGCCGCGCGATGGTCGGGTACTCGAAGAAGTCGGTTATTATGACCCAATGGTTGCGGAAACCGATGCCCGCGCTATTTTGAACGGTGAACGAATCAACTATTGGATTGGCGTTGGGGCTCAGCCGTCTGATAAAGTTTCCGTACTCATCAAAAAATACGGCGTTAACGGAACTCATCGTGAAGCGCAAAAAGCCGCTTTGGATCGTTTGACCGGTCGTCGCCGACGTTCCACCTACACAATAGATTCACCGGATTCGCCGCCGGAACCACCGCAGCCAAAACAGAAACAAAAGAAGAAAAAAAAAGCCGATGCCTCTGCGGAAACCGTCCCCGCAGAAGCATAAATCACAGCGGAAATGGTTATGTTGCCGGCAATTCGTTTTGATGTTTTAACCCTTTTTCCCAACGCTTTTACGGGATTTCTTTCGGAAAGCGTCTTGAAAGGGGCAATTGTAACGCAAAAAATTGAAGTTAATCTCCATAATATGCGTGATTGGGCGGACGATAAACATGCAACGATGGATGATCGTCCTTTTGGCGGCGGACCGGGAATGTTGCTCAAAGTTGATCGTGTTGTTCCATGCGTTGAGGCAATACAACGTCAGCAGGAACCGGGGCGATTATTGATGTTTACACCGCAAGGTTGTCGTTTTAACCAGCCGTTTGCCGAATCACTTTCAACGGAAAAACGAATTGTTATGCTCTGCGGGCGATATGAAGGATTTGATGAACGAATCACCGAAATCCTTAAGCCGGAAGAAGTTTCAATTGGTGATTATATCCTTAACGGTGGTGAAGTTGCGGCGATGGCAGTGATTGAAACGGTGATGCGGTTAATTCCCGGCGTTTTGGGTGATGAAGATTCTAATCGGTTTGATTCCTTTTCAACCGGAAATAGAATTTTAGATTGCGCCCACTACACACGACCAAGAGAATATCGCGGACTTGCCGTGCCGGAAGTTTTGTTGAGCGGAAATCACGCTGAAATTGACCGGTGGCGCAAAGAAAACAGTTTACAACGAACTCAGGTAAAAAGACCCGATTTATTAGTGACCAGTGCTAGTGTTTCGTCACTAAAAACGGAAACAACTATTTTTGTAGATTCCAAAAAACAACAAGAGTGACTAGCCGCTTGTTAATAAATGGAGATAAAATTATGAGTGATCAACTGATGAGTATTGTCGAAGCACAAAGCAAAAAACCACAATCAGCAATTTCACAATTTGAAATTGGTGATACGGTTAATGTGCATTGTCGTATTCTCGAAGGCGAAAAGGAACGAGTCCAAATTTTCAACGGAGTGGTGATTGCCCGAAGCGGAAGCGGAACACGGGAGATGTTCACGGTTCGCCGGATTGTGGCAGGTGAAGGGGTTGAACGGAAATTCGCTATTCATTCTCCACGAATTGCCAAAATCGAAACAGTTCGAAGTGCGGTTGTTCATCGTGCCAAGTTGTATTTCCTGCGGGACCGTGTTGGTAAAGCGGTGCGGCTTAAAGAACGTGCGGTCAAACGCAAAGTTGAAGAAGTAAAAACCGTCAAAAAACCGCGTCGCGGTTCTAAAAATAAAAAGAAAGAAACAAAGACCCAAGTGAATGAATAATTCATAGAAATTGTAACTATTCAGTGATATTGTTTTGTGATAATAAATATTCTCGTCCCGTTTAGGGACGAGCGTTTTTAATCGAATTTCTACCCAATATTTTGTCCTTAACAGGACAGAAAAATAGACATTTTCGCTAACCCCAAAATGCAATTCCAACAACCTTATTTTCAACCTGATTTTCCTAACAAAACAACCTTAGTAGCATAAGAATAATAACAAACTAACCTTATTGTTTTTCTTTTTTTAATGAGGTAATAAGGTTGGTCTTTTATTTGTCTTTTGGCTACTAAGGTTGTTTTGTTTAGAAAATAAGGTTGGAAATAAGTTTTTTTTGAACTGTTTTTAAGTTAGCGAAAAGGTCTAATGAACATTATTCACAATACTGGATAGTTACCGAAATTTCCTGATTATTTCGGAATTTGGATGAAGTAATCGCAGATATACTATTCGCGGTCAATAAATTGCATCTTTCGTCATATTTCAGTGTCCATTTTCTGATGATGTAATTATTCAGTGTAAATGTGGCGAAACGTATGGGAATGTTGAATTTTGAAGATTCCCATAAGTCGTTTCCGATACAACGAAAAAAATACGTAATATAATCAGTGAAATATTTTTTTTTAACTATTCAGTCGTTTCCTCCGAATGACCACCCCTAGCCCCTCCGAAGGAGAGGCAGGGGTGGTAAAAAATAAACTTCAATCTCCGAAAAATTCCACTGATATATTACAAAAATACAGGTATTCGAGGTATTTCAAGAGAAGCGTTGCATGAAAAATTATTTGAATATTATTGTAAATTTATTGATGACCGGCGAAAATTAAAAAACCTAGATTCCTCTCAACAAGAAAAAGAAAGCGCAAAAGAACATTTAACGCAAATGAAAAATGTCGCCTATCCTTTTTCCGCTTTTTGGAAGTGGGGCATATTTTGAGTGATGCTTTTCTTAATGAACAATTCAAGGGCATTCAATGACTTATATACTGTCCACTTTCTACCGGGCATCTCTAATAATTCAATTTTTTATCTTCAACCGTTAACGACGGGGTTTACCCTAATACTACTGTATTGCTCAATTTGCTCGTACCTTTATCGCGTGGCAATTTTTCCGTTTTAAAAAAATTGTCGGTAGTTTTTTTTTGAAAATTTTTCTACATTGCTCTTTTAGCTTAC
>JAIROD010000794.1 GCA_031257725.1 Planctomycetaceae bacterium
AGCCTATTTAGTTAATTGTTGATAGTCATAGTTAATAGTTAATAGTTAATAGACCTTCAGTTAGCGAAAAGGTCTATTAACGATATTTTGCCCTTACAGGGCGTTGATCTCTTGGGGAATTGAACCCGCCGCGATGCGGTGGGCTAGCCTATATTGCCCTTTCAGGGCGGAGAAACATTACTGAATTTATGTAAAAAATAATCAATTCATTATTTTTAATTGCGGAACTAAAATAGACAGTTACCCCAAAACACGGGGTAAACTCCATCGTTAACTATTAATTTATTAATTAATAGGTTGAAAATAAAAAATTGAATGATGAGAGACAGCCAAATATTCAGACTCCGTTTATAACAACAATAAAATTATATGAAAAATTACAGTCCAATATCTTTACTTTTTGTTTTCGTATTGTTATTTTCTCCGGCGTTTCACGTATTAGGCGAGCAACGCTATGTTACAGAAATAAAACCGAAAGGGTTTAATCCGGTGATTTTGCAACGGATTGATTCTATTGTTGAAAAGGCAATTGCCGCACAAAAGATGCCCGGTTGTGTTGTCTGTATTGGTCGTAGTAACGGAATTGTCTTTTTGAATGCTTATGGTAACAAAAAAATAATTCCGAAGGATTCCGCGCCGGTTCCGATGACTTCCGACACACTCTTTGATCTCGCCTCACTGACCAAACCAATTGCAACCACAACAAGTATTATGATTCTAATCGAACAAGGGAAACTAAAACTCGATTCACCTGTCGCCGAATATCTCACCGAATTTCAAACACCCGAAAAGCAGGCAATCACCATTCGTCAACTACTCCTGCATACTGTCGGCTTTATTCCCGATAACGCTCTTTCGGATTATCAAGACGGTATTGAAAAAGCAAAAGAACGTTTGCTTGCTCTGAAACCGGAAAAAGAGCCGGGAACTGATTTTCGTTACTCTGATGTGTCGTTTCAATTACTTGGTATTTTGTCGGAGCGTGTTTCCGGTTACGGTTTTGACGAATTTTCTCATAACAATATTTTTGAACCGCTTGGTATGAAAGAGACATGTTTTGTACCGAGTGATGATTTGTCGAAAAAAGCGGCTCCCACTCAAGACCGTGAACCGGGGCAGGTTCATGACCCGCGAGCTTTTCGGCTTGGCGGTGTTGCAGGACATGCCGGATTGTTTTCGACCGCCGAAGACCTTGCCGTTTTTGCCAAAATGTTACTCAATCAGGGTGAAATTAAAAATCGTGCAACAATATTGAAACCGGAAACCGTACAATTAATGACAACCGTTAATATCATTCCGGAAGGTTATCGTTGTCTTGGCTGGGACATGCAAACCGGTTATTCCGGTAATCGCGGTAAAACAATGTCTGCTTTGGCGTTTGGGCATGGCGGCTTTACCGGAACATCATTTTGGATTGATCCTGCGCTTGATTTGTTTGTGATTTTTTTGAGTAATCGGGTTCATCCGGACGGCAAAGGTTCCGTTAATTCTCTTGCCGGAGAAATCGGAACCATCGCTGCCGATGCCGTTTCCGATTTACCGTTACAAACTGACCGTATCAATTCTGTACGGAGAATTGTTGAACATTACCGAAAACTTGTTCCGCAAAATGCGGTATTGAAAACGAAAAAGGTACTTCCCGGCATTGATCTTCTTCAAAAAGATCAGTTTGCTGTTTTGCGCGGTAAACGGGTTGGACTGATTACCAATCATACCGGAATATCACACAGCGGAATTTCTACAACAAAATTATTCCGTGAGGTTTCCGACATAAAGTTGTCCGCAATTTTCACGCCGGAACATGGTCTTACCGGAACTCTCGATCAGGCGATGATCGGCGATTCTCACGATTCCATAACAGGAACAAAAATTTACAGTTTATATGGCAAGGTTCGTCGTCCAACGCCGGAAATGCTTAAGGATATTGACGTTCTTGTTTTTGATATTCAGGATATTGGAACGCGGTTTTACACGTATATTAGTACGATGCTCAACAGTATGGAAGCGGCGGCGATGCGGAAAATTCCTTTTGTTGTTCTTGATCGTCCGAATCCGATACGTGGAGATCGGGTTGAAGGTCCGATGCTTGATGCGGGTTGTGAATGTTTTGTTGCGTGTTTTCGTCTTCCGGTTCGGCATGGTATGACGGTTGGGGAACTGGCTCTGATGATGAATGATAAACGACGGCTTGAACTCGATCTTCATATTGTTCCGTGTAACGGTTGGACTCGAAACATGGATTTTACTGCAACTTCATTGACTTGGGTCAATCCTTCGCCGAATATGCGTTCACTTACAGGAGAATATCTTTATCCCGGAATCGGGTTACTTGAATTTACCAATCTTTCCGTTGGTCGTGGAACAGAAACACCGTTTGAAATCATTGGAGCTCCCTATATTGACGGCAAGGAACTTGCTACAGAATTAGAAAAGTTGAGAATACCGGAAATTCAATTTGAATCCTGCTTTTTTACTCCGAAAACAAGCGTCTTTGCCAATACGGAATGTGGTGGAGTCCGTTTCCGGTTGGACAATTTTGAAACATTCCAACCGGTTCGGTTTGGTGTTCTGCTGGCAACCGCTCTTCATAAACTTTATCCTGATCAATGGAAAACCAAAAATCTTGATACGTTATTGCTTCATCGACCAACACAGCAAATGATTCTTGAAGGAAAGCCGATTTCTGAAATTGAAGCCCTCTGGCAACCGGAACTAAATCAGTTTCTCGAAAACCGTAAACCGTTTTTATTGTACTAATAAAATAAGAAAATCGTAACTATTCATCGCAAAACGTACAAAATCAGCCCGTTTTGGAATGACCGTCATTTAATTGCTACAAAAAAATTTTTATGTTGAAAGAACCATCCCGATTTTACCGGTGGGAATTACTTTTCCTGCTTTTTTGTGCCTATTTTCTGCATCAGGCTGATCGTGCGATTTTCGGTGTTTTGCTTCCGTCCATTAAATCGGAACTTGGTTTAAGTGATACCCAACTCGGATTGACCGCAGTATTCGGCTGGTTGCGGAATTAACCGGTCTCAGTTATGATATTTCTTGTCTGGCTGTTTTCAAAACATTGCATGAAATAAATTCATGACCGGAAGAACGCCGAAAAACGGTTTCACCAGTTGCCTACACTATCGAACAGATCAAAAAAGGAAATACTTTTGTATAACGTTTATTTTATTCGATTTCAATTAATTTCAATCGACTGAAATTGATTTCAGTTGACTTCAGTCGATTTTATTACGAAATATAAAATGCAGATGATGCTAAAAACTATTTTAATACGGAAAATAACAATACTCTGTTGTTGTGTAGTATTGTTTTTACAGAAAAAATCAAAAATCTTTCCAAAACAATCATCGTAACAGAAAAAGAACCGGTTGTGATTTTCCGAAAGATTTACGAATATATTACGGAAAATTATCCATGGGCAAGTTCGCGTGAATATTCAACGATGCCGAATATTCCGTCTTATGTGATTGACAATGGTCATGGTGATTGTGGGATGTTATCGTTGTTGTTAATAACGTTATGCCGTTACAACGGGATTCCGTCAAAATGGCAAAGCGGTTTTATGATACACCCGAAACATGCCGGAATGCATGATTGGGCAGAAGTTTATTTTGAAGGAATCGGTTGGATTCCCGTTGACCCATCATTAGGTGAACGAAAAATATTCGACAAGCAAGAAGAACTTGCCTCATTTTTTATGAAAGGAATTGATTCATACCGTCTGATCGTCAATGAAGATTATTCATGTCGGCTTTATCCGGCAAAAATATATCCGCGAAGCGAAACGGTTGATTTTCAACGCGGTGAAGCGGAATGGCGTGGAGGGAATCTTTATTTTGATCAATGGAAATGGAATTTACATGTTGAATACCTTAAAGAACCAAACAATTTTGTACCATGAACCAAAATATTTGTAACCGAAGAACGTTTTTAACGGCAACAACATTGGCTGGCGTTTCCGCTGTTTTTTTGAAACAGTGTCTTGCGCAATCTGTATCGGTTGCCCAAGAAAAAGAGGCGATGAAACTTTCATTCCGCCCTTATGAGTTGAAGTTGAATCATCCTTTTACGCTGGCAACTTCTTCACGCACGGCAACACCGGGAGTTCAACTTGAAATAGAATTTGGCGGTAAAATCGGTTACGGTGAAGCCGCGTTACCGCCCTATCTTGGCGAATCGGCGGAATCCGTTTTAGCATTTTTGAAACGGATTGATTTGACAATGTTTTCCAGTCCTTTCGAAACGGAAGACATTCTCGGTTACGTTGATAAAATTACAGAAAATAACACCGCCGCCAAAGCCGCTGTCGATATTGCCTTGCACGATCTGATTGGTAAATTGCTTGGTGTGCCGTGTTATCAGTTATTGGGACTTTCACCGAAACAGATTCCTCCGACAACATTCACAATCAGCATTGCCCAACCTGATGTTATTCGTACACAAACACAGGAAGCCGCTGGAAAATTCAAAATTCTCAAAGTCAAATTGGGACGTGATAATGACAAAGATATTATTGAAACGATACGTTCCGTAACGGATTTACCGTTAATTGTGGACGTCAATCAAGGCTGGAAGAACAAACATTTTGCTCTGGATAATATCTATTGGCTTAAAGAAAAGGGAATTGTCATGGTTGAGCAGCCGCTTCCCAAGTCATGGTGGGAGGAAGCGGGTTGGTTGACGGAACGCAGCCCATTACCGGTTTTCGCCGATGAATCTGTTCAACGCATTTCCGACGTTATGAAAATCAAAGGATATTTTTCGGGTATCAATATTAAATTGATGAAATGTACGGGAATGCGTGAAGCTTGGAAAATGATCAATCTTGCAAGAGTTTGTCATCTGGGAGTCATGCTTGGATGTATGACGGAAACTTCCTGCGCCATTGCGGCAGCCGTCCATCTTTCATCCGCTGCCGACTTTGTTGATCTTGATGGAAACCTTCTTATTTCAAACGATTTGTTTCAAGGTATTCGTCTGGAAAACGGACGACAACTTCCGACTGATTTATCGGGACTGGGAATCAGCAAAATCGAACAATAAACCGAACTGAAATAAATCTGATTGAAATTAACCGGACTGAACGGTAACTTATGAAAACGAAACAGTATGTGATCTCTATTTTCGCACTAATATTGTTCCTGGTTCCTTTGACGGTGCTTGAAGGCGAAGAAACGAAAAAACCTTATGCGCTTGTAACGGTTTCTGTTGCTAATATGCGGTGTCAACCTGCTTACTCTGCGGAAATGGCAACACAATGTCTTCTTGGTTCTCCGCTTTGGGTGCATGGAGAAAGCAGGGGGTGGTTTCGGGTTGTTACACCGGATGGCTATGATTGTTGGGTGCATGGAAGCAGTCTCACTCTTTTATCGCGGGTAGATTTTAATTCATGGATTAAATCACCGAAAATCATTTATCTTCAGGACAATGGTTTTGTATTTTCGCAACCGAGACCGAATGCTTCAAGGGTTTCCGATTTAGTATCGGGGTGTGTGTTTCAAAATAAAGAAAATACAGGAAATTTTATTGCGGTTAATTTTCCTGACGGACGAAGCGGTTATATTCTTAAAACAAGTTGCCGTGATTTTGAAGATTGGAAACAAAACGTACAATTAAATGGAGAAAATCTTATTGAAAAGGCAATTGATTTGATGGGGGTTCCTTATCTTTGGGGAGGAACTTCATCGAAGATGCTTGATTGTAGTGGTATGACCAAACTATGTTTTTTCCTCAACGGAGTAATTATTCCGCGTAACGCATCCAGTCAAGCGGAAGTTGGCGAGCGGATTGAGATAAAAAAAGATTTTTCCAATTTGGAGAAAAGTGATCTGCTTTTTTTCGGAACTCCGGCAACAACTGAAAAACCGCTTCGTATTTCGCATGTCGGTTTTTATATGGGCAATGGTTTTGTTATTCACGAGGCGGGACGAGTTCATATTAACAGCCTAGAGCCGGAAAACAAACTTTACGATCAATCATTGGCAAAACGCTTAGTGATGATCAGACGTTTGACCACAATGGTTGGAGAAAAAGGAATCGTTCCTATCAACACTCATCCGCTTTATCGTTTACAAAATGATGAACACGAATAATATATCGCGGGGCAACCCCCGCCGTTAACGACCAAACCAACAAACGCTCCCATCTGTGTAAATCTGTGGATAAAATAAAAACAAAAAGAATCATCCACAGATTTTCACAGATTAACACAGATTGTTAACGGCGGGGTTCACCCCGCGTTTGTACCGTGATGATTCCCGCAACATAACCTTATTTCCAACCTGATTTTCTAACCAAAACAACCTTAGTAGCAGCAAGGTAATGTAACAAATAACCTTATTACCTTATTGATTATCAACATAAGGTAATAATGTTCGATTTTTGTTATTTTTTTGCTACTAAGGTTGTTTTGTTAAGACAATCAGGTTGGAAATAAGGTTACGGAAGCAAACGCGGTATCAACGCGAGGTAAACTCCGCCGTTAACGACCCAACCAACAAATGCACTTCCTCTGCGTAAATCTGTGTAAATCTGTGGATAAAATAAAAACAAAAAGAATCATCCACAGATTTTCACAGATTAACACAGATTGTTAACGGCGGGGTTCACCCCGCGATGATTCCCGTAACGCAACCTTATTTCCAACCTGATTTTCTAACAAAAACAACCTTAGTAGCAGCAAGGTAATGTAACAAATAACCTTATTGCCTTATTGATTATCAAAATAAGGTAATAAGGTTCGATTTTTGTTATTTTTTTCTACTAAGGTTGTTTTGTTTGGAAAATAAGGTTATTATGGTGGCAACGCCAACACGGAGTAATCCCCGTCGTTATAATCTGCGTAAATCTGTGGATGTTTTTGCCCCCCCCGCCAGTAACAAACGAACCCAAAATTCCGTCCCGCTAGGGACGACATATTGGTCGCAAACTACCATGCTATTGCGATACCAATTTGACCGGTGTGGGCGGTGGAGCGTTCACTGAGATCGAAGTCGTAATCGGCGAAGAATTGGGAATGTTTGAATTTAGAGTCATAGATATT
>JAIROD010000403.1 GCA_031257725.1 Planctomycetaceae bacterium
TTGATGGTGTGTAACCGCCTAGACCGTAAGCTAAAGCATACGGTTAATAAAGTGTCGTCCCATGCGGGACGGAATCGTTACCGCTTGGGCTACTTTTTCGATGTTCGAGTAGGGTTAGAGAAAAGGTCTAATAGAATCGCTACTGAATAGTTACAATAAAAGAATAAACCGTTACCGTTTATTCTTTCACTATTTTGTCTAAATTTGTTTTAAACTCTTTTTCGTCAACCGGTTCAATCTTTAGTGAATCATTATCGTTTCCGCTTCGGAGAATTTCAATTTTACGTTGTGCGGTTTCGAGAATTTTGTGGCAATGCTTTAAGAGCCGGACTCCTTCTTCATATCGAAGCAATGCCGTTTCCAAATTGGTTTGACCATCGTCCAGTTGCCGTAGAATTTCTTCTAAACGGGTCAACGATTCTTCGAATGTTTTTGGAGTCATTGTTTTGCAAAAAAGACAAAACAGGCGCCGCCCGGATTCGAACCGGGACATGACGGTTTTGCAAACCGTTGCCTTAGCCATTTGGCTACAGCGCCGTTGCGAATGTCAGTAAACATCCCATAAAGTAGGTATATCGGCAAATTCATCCTTTTCGTCCAATACTAATACAATTTTTCACTCGGTTATCGGGCAATTTTGGGAGTGGTGAAGATTGCCCGATTTTTTAGTGTGGTGTTGTAATCGGTTTTGGAGGCTTCATCATCAAAGGTGGAATTGTTTAAAGTCGAAAGAGATTCAGGAATGGGATTGTTCGACCATTCTTCACGGTAACCAAAACCGGATGAAACAAATTGAATTGTTTCGTTTTTCTTTTCTTCCAACGATTTTTTTTCTAAAGAATTAGGAATTGTAAAAAAAGAGTCGTAGTGGAATGTTTCATCAAATTCCTGTTTGAGTTTTTCAGAACTGACTGCTAAAATCATGGAATTGTCTGTTGGTTTTATTTGATTGGCTTGTTTTTGAGCAAAGGGCGCGTCAATGGGGATCGGATAGTTTTCTGTTTCGTTATTAAGAGGAGCGGCGATATTCCGGTGATTGCGGCGAGCAATTCGCATCGCCACACGATCAACCACCTCGCCAAAATCCTCCCGAACCGTCTCCCGAACATTTTTGACCTGATACCCCGTTCTTTTAACCGATTCCGCATTGATTCCAGCCGATTCGGAAACATATCCGACAAAAGCAACCGTTTGTTCAAAATTATTGTCCGCAATTTTGCCAAGTGTTGTTGCAAAAAGTTTGGCAAGAAAATCAACGCCAAGATGATCTATTCGGATAAACACGTCCAAATCACAAACAATAACCGGTTCATTATTCGCGTCCCGCATAAAACGGTTGCGAAGAATAAGCACGACCTCGCCATCGTATGACCTGACCAGAAAAGGTCCTTTGTATAACCCTTTGGCATAAACAATACAAATATCCTTTGTACGATAAATTACTTCAGCAACTGCTGTCGTACCTGTTGTTTCTTTCATGATAAATTGGTCTTGGTTCAATTCCTGAAGGGAAATTTGTGTAACTCCCAATTTTTCCCAAAAACCAACAACAAGGTCTGGATGTTCCGAGAGGAATTGAAACATTTCGGGATCGGCATAAATTTTTTGTTGCGGCATTCGCCGAAACAAGGAATATTCCGAAACCACATAACGGACTTTCGCCAGAACTTGCGGCGAGAATGCATTCCAAGGAATTTTTTTTGTGGACTCCTGAACCTCCCGCTCCAGATTGGAAACCGCCATTGATTTTTTTAATCGCGATTCCTTGTTTTCTTTTCGTGCCGCTATGGTTTTCTCTGCGGTAGTTTTCTCCGGTTCATCCTGCGCTTTGGACGGTAAAACAGATAAAATAAAGAAAATGGAGAAAACAACAACTCTAATCACAGAGAAAAAGTCTAATCTCCTTCGATCACCGAACAGTTTACTCATTTTACGGCATCCAATACAATTTGGCAGCGTTGATGTTTTTGTCATAGATCAATCACGCTCCAAAGTAAAGGGAACGTAAAATAGATAAAATAAAAAGAATAAATAAAATTATGAATTTTTATCGATAAACAATTCTTTTTAATCATCGGCTAAGCAATTATATTCGGTCAAGAATTTTTCAGTGTTCGATTTTTTCCGATTTTTCCTCATGTTTGGTCTTGAATCGTTTTGAGTTTTTTGTCATTATTGGCGAGGGATTTTGAAGAGTATTAGGACATTGAGGACAAGTCCTAAAAATCTCTAATTCCTATTTTTCCTAATTTCCAACCTAATCCCTAACACCTTCCGCCTAACCTCTCCCTAATATGATAAAAATAATTTTATTACCGTTTGATTTGTTGGGTCAGGTTCTTTCCGCGTTGGGAATTTTCCTGTGGCGATTGATTGGCCAATTTTTTCTTTCACCATGGGGGTTGATCGTCCCTTTAACTCTTCTTTTGATCCTGTTCTTTTTTTCACAGATTACACGGACAACAAAACAAATTGCGGAAAGTTACGCAAAAGAGTTGGAATTTTGCGAGGAGTCGAAGATTCCGGTTTTGGTCGGACATCTCGTCCGGATCGGCGAACATGGAATTCCATCGTTAGTTCAAGGGCTGTGTTCTTCGCGTGAACCGGTTTTCATTATTTGCCGTAACACCTTGCAAAATGAAATGGAACGCTGGGAACAGTTGCCAACAGCGGAACGCCTCCGGTTGTATCGTTTATTTTCTGCGGCGTTGCTCGACAAGGCAACACAATTCGGAACAACAGCACAAACCGAAACAAGTTTATTTGCACGAAAAATATTACGGAATCTTGTTGTTTCCCCAAGCAACGGTTTGCCGGATTCACGTTTGGTTACACAAAATTGTGAGCGGTTTCTTTCTATTATCGAAACAACACGCGCGAAAACGTTTGTTCCCAATGATTCGGTTGACTCTGTTGATTCGATTGCTTCCGTTGATTCGGCGGAACGGACGGTTCGATTTAGTCGGGGCGGTTCGGACTCTGTTTTGATGACGGTTCAGGGAAAACCGTTTCAGCCGGATATTTCAGATGGTTTTCCGCAGGAAACGGATATTACCGAACAAGGTGATATGCTTGCGGTGAGCCGTGCTGAACGGCTGTACGCTTATCACCAATCCCCGTTGTTTCAAAAACAATTCGGGACAATTCCCCAAAATATCGAGACGGAATCATTGCCCGGTCGGACTCCCCCTCATCAGAAAATTCCCAACATCAATGATACAACGGAAATGTTGGCATCGATGACACCGCCGCGTTATTCCGGTTTATCTTCGCTTACGGCGGAAGCAACGGGAACGGCGGACAACTTCCTTGCAAAACCGGAAGGTAAAATTGCACGAAATGGTCGTTTACCGGAAATGAATATTACCGAAACAGGAATTTCTAAAATAAAAAATTCCCAAACAGGAAATTCCCGCAATGATTTTGAAAAAACTAATTTGGTTCATCAATCAGGATCGGCAGTTGATTTTTCGGAGGAATTGGAAAATTTCCTTCCGTGGGAACTGCGTGAAATATCACCGGAAAAAATTTCGAAACTTTCCACAGTTCGTTTGATGCGGTTATTGCACCATCCTGATGCCCGTTACGTTTTGGAGTCGCGTAAAACACTGATGGTGCGGGATGGATTTCAGGAAAATCATCTGAAACTTGCTTACCGTTTATTTCATCCGGAGTCGTCGGTGCGGATGGAGATTATTTCCATGTTACCGAATACGCATGGTGTTCGTTCCGACGTTTGGCTTTCTGTACTTCTGGCGGATCCGGACAATGATATTCGTTACCGCGCAGCGTCTTTTCTGGCAACCGCCGGCGATCCGGCAATGCAACGGCTTGTCATTGACAAAGGTAAACGCGATTCCGATGCGAGAATTGTCCATTTAGCCGACCAACTTCTTGAACAACAACACCATCGGGTTCGGCGTTAATTTTTTTTGTTTTAATTTTTTTGTATCTATTCAGTAGTGGGAATCTCTCATCATTCAGAATTTACTGAACGTTAACGGCGTGGGCTTGCCCCGCGTTGTTAGGCTTAACCTAAAAACACGGGGTACCCCCCCGTCGTTAACGAATTGGGGAATCTCTCATAATTAAGAATTTAACGGCGTGGGCTTGCCCCGCGTTGTTAGGCTTAATCTAAAAACACGGAGTACCCCCCCGTCGTTAACTAATTGGGGAATCTCTCATAATTCAGAATTTAACGGCGTGGGCTTGCCCCGCATTGTTAGGCTTAACTTAAAAACACGGGGTAAACTATACCGCTAACTAATTCGTTGAAAATAAAAAATGAATTATTAGAGATGCCCTACTATTTTTCACTATTTGTAAAGCATACGGACGGATTTTCCCGCATCGAGGGAAAATTCATTTTTACCGGCAACAACTTCAATTTCGTGCGGTGTTGTTTTCACATCGGAATATTTCGGTTCAACAGTCCGATACGTGTTATATTTTTGAACTTCTTTATCGCCGGTGGAACTTGTTCCGTAAACAAAATCGTCATCAACATCTTTGCTTACAACAACTTTGTATTTTCCGGCAGGCGTTCCTTTGTAACCATAAGTGGACATGACCGCTTTTCCTTCCGCATCGGTTTTCGTAACCGGTTTATATTTCGCGTTACTTCGATCTTCTGCCACAAGTTCAACAGCAGCGTCTTTCAACGGTTTGTCGTCTTGTGTGATCGTAATAATACACGGGTATAGTTTCGGCAAATCGTTTGGTTGAGAACTGTTTTTATTACAGCCGGAACATATTAGTAATGTTGCTGTGAAAATCAATCCGAAATAAATACGTGACATAATTAAATAAAACTCCTTTAACAATGATTTAAGACAAAAAACGGAGACAAGAGACCGGAGTTAAGAGAAAACAATGAATTTTTTCTATTTCCGGTCTTAATGTCTCGTTTGAAATTACAACCCTTTCGATTCTCCTCCGGACGGAGTTCCCATCGCGCTCCAAACACCATAAAAACTTGGTCCGGTAAGTGCTTTACCGTTTTGAGAATCAGGAAGTCCGTTTGTATCCACAGAGTCGGAAACAAATCGAACGGAACCATCTGCCAATCCGGTGTTCACACCACCGGAATGATTACTTTGTGCGGTAAAAAGTCCCCAAATGATTTCGGAATCGGTACGTACGCAATTGGGCGTATTAGGAGGCATAATCGTTACAAAACCGCTATACAAAATAAG
Organism: Planctomycetaceae bacterium; assembly: GCA_031257725.1. Classification (GTDB taxonomy): domain Bacteria; phylum Planctomycetota; class Planctomycetia; order Pirellulales; family Thermoguttaceae; genus WRKP01. The sequence goes on from JAIROD010000403.1 coordinate 5,196, forward strand.
TCCGTCCAAATAACGAGTACAACGTTCACCGGAAGTGCGTACCGTGCCGGTTAGTACTTTTCCGTCTTTGACCCCCATACAATGAGATGGACGCAGGTAATAAGAATTGGCACCGTTTTCGATATCCGCGACAATCGCTATGCCGCCTTTCACCTCTTTACTTCCTGATGTTGTTGGAACAACGCTTTCACTGATAGCAATGGTATTACTCGTTCCATCAGTGACGGATCCCATTTCCTTCCAGTATTGAGGATAAAAAAGCCCTCGTGAGGAAACATCTCCATTTTGTCCCATTTTACCATTAGAAGTATCATCGTTACAAATTGCACCGTCGCCTAAACTGACAACAAGATTTCCACCTGCACCATCATCTCCCCATGGTTTTCGGGAATTGGTTTCAGAGGGACATTGAACTGATGAAAGTTGTTGCTTCGCATAACCGCCTGCTGTCCCCCAAGGATCACCAACATTTGTCCTAATGGCTTCGAAACGTGACGTTTCTTCCATGAATGGGAGGAGACAATAGGTTGCACTGAATCGACGATAACTACTCCCGCCGGAAGAGCCTGTATTTGTCGAGTGGCACGGGTTGTGAGAGGCGGGAAATGCTTTATGCGTATCGTGATAGTTGTGGAGCGAGAGCGTCCACTGTTTCATGTTGTTGGAACACTGCATTCGTCTTGCCGCCTCACGCGCCGCTTGCACGGCGGGCAACAGAAGAGCGATTAGCACGCCGATAATCGCAATCACCACAAGAAGTTCGACCAATGTAAAGCCGAACCGTGCAGAGCGGGCAAAAGATAAGAATTTTGTGGAAAAACAGTTGAAAAACCAACTTTTTCCACTCTCCGTTCTTAACTTTCCTCTACATCCTGCCCCCCCCCCCCTGTCTTGCCCATTTTAACATTTGGCATTTTTCAAAGAAGAACGCCAAAATCCCAACCAAACACATCATTACATTTTTCATAGTCAATCTCCTTATTTTATAAGGTTTCATTGAAATAACCGCGAAACATTGCCGAAAAACAACACGGCAAGAAAAAATGTCTCGCAATTGAATGAGTTTCACAGTTTACATGTAACCGAATAAATTGTCAATAGGTTTTTCCTTTTGAAAAAATTTTTTGATCTTTCGGAATTAGCGGAAAGGCATGAAGTGGGCATCTCTCATCATTCAATTTTTTATTTTTTGCCTATTAATTAATAAATTAATAGTTAACGACGGGGTTTACCCCGTGTTTTTAGGTTAAGTCTAACAACGCGGGGCAAGCCCACGCCGTTAACGTTCGGTAAATTCTGAATGAGGAGAGATTCCCAATAGTTATAGTTAACGACGGGGTTTACCCCGTGTTCTAGGGTTAAGTCTAACAACGCGGGGCAAGCCCACGCCGTTAACGTTCGGTAAATTCTGAATGAGGAGAGATTCCCAATAGTTAACGACGGGGGTTACCCCGTGTTTTAGGGTTAAGTCGAACAACGCGGGGCAAGCCCACGCCGTTAACTTTCGGTAAATTCTGAATGCGGAGAGATTCCCAATAGTTAACGACGG
>JAIROD010000827.1 GCA_031257725.1 Planctomycetaceae bacterium
AGGCAATTGATGAATGCTTAAAAAATAGGAACAAAAAATATAAAAAGGAATTAAAATCCTTAATGACATTCAATTTTCAGACATTCGAAAATGTCCCTATTCATGCCGTGTAAAGTATAACAGCCAACCTGTGAACGCTAGGGATTTTTTCTGTCCGGCGTGTTGGTTCGTTCAAGGAGTCGCTCGTTCATTTCTTCAAGTTGTTTGGTTAAACCGAAGTGTTGGAGCAATGTGGTAATCGCATTGCGGCGTTCTGATTCCCGTGACGGATTTCGCGACAACTCTAACACAATTTCCTTCGCTTCATTTTGGCGGTCAACCGCAAGATAAAGAGTTGCCAACATAATAAGCGAATCCGTTTTGTCTTTCAGTCCCTTAAACCGCACTTCAAGTTGTTCCGCAACAGTATTAACCTCGCCATATTCCCGCAAAATTTTTAACGCCGTTTCATAAAGATAGAAATCAAGCGCAAAATGTCGTGAATCACTGAAAAATCCGGGATTACGGATAATTCGCAACGAAATTTTAACGGCGTTGTTTTTTTGTTTTTCCCCCGCAACCTGCATTTGGTGAAGCAGTTCATTTTGAATCTTACGGTCTGAAACGGAAACAACCAACCGATCCAGAAGTGTTTGCGCATCATCCGCACGCCCCCACTGTTCAAGAATCGGAAGCAAATTAAACGCTTCCTGATCAGATAAACGATAACCAAGCAATCGGTCTAATGCTATTTCCGTGCGTTTACGATAATCCTTGTTTTCGTAATTTTTTTTATTTTTGTCTTTTTCCATTTCCGTTTTCAGTTGTAAACCGATATTAGCGGCGATAAATTCGCGCATTTTCACGTCCAACGGCGACTTCAATTCCATCTCGTCCAAAATCGTAACCACTTCATCTAAACGTTCCGTTTTGGCTTTGAGCAGCGCAAGAGCAAGCAATTCCGCCGTGTCCATCGGTTCGGCATGTTCTTTCCGTTGTTTTCGTACAGATTCCAGTTGCCGGTTCAGCCGCGTAAATTCATTTTCCGTCTTATCCGACAATTCGATAATATCCGAAAAAACGTTGCGCAATGATTGCTCATTGTCCGTCAGCCGAAGGAAAGAGCCGTTAAATCCGTTTTTGAAACGTTGCAGAAACGATTGTGTTTTCGGATCATTTTTAATATCCGCGTCAATTTCTGAATTGGCGATACACGTTTCGATTATTTTCCTGATCAGAACAATTCGGAAAAAAAGTTCCTGAAACGGCGAGAGAGGAGCATAATAATTTTTGTTTTGAAGTACGGATTGCAACAAAGTACGATCCACAACACGTTGTCCCATCAATTCCGGTTGATAATTGGCAAGCGGTTTGGGTAAAGGCGGAATTTCCGTATTTTGTCGGCTGGTCACAGAGGTTGTTTCTTCCTGTACGGAAAAAGAAGATAAAAGATTATTCCGCAACGTTATTGCCGATTCGGTAAGAAGATTGAGTTCACGTTCCAACTCTGTAATTTGACGAATATGTTCCGACCGCAAAATACGCCGGTTGGGTTCTCTCTCCAAACCTATTGTCCGACGGATTAAATGCGCTTTGGGCGTCTGATTACTGAAACTGATTAAATTGCGTAACAATTCCGACGGCATCCCCAATACGCCGCGTTCCTGATCGTTGAAAATATCCCAACGACCAAGCCGAACCGGTTCCAAAAGAGAACGTAACGATTTCATTGCCGAGTTACAAAGTAATTGATGTTGTTCAAAACGGGGCAACTTATTTTGTTGTTGTTCGTTTTGGGTATTAAATTCACAGGCGTTGAGAATCCAATGTTGAACGCGTTTCAATTGTTGTTCCAGAGAATCGTAACCGTGAAGAGCAAAAAAAAGAATCGTATCATCGTCAAATGACAAACTAAGTTCCGCCGCCGATTCTGCAAGGAAAATAGGATTTCGTTGCGCGGCATGTTCTAAAGTTGTTTCCAGCCGGACTATTTCCGTTTTACGCCCTGTTGTTTTGAGAAGCCATACAAGCATCGGACACCGCACCGCTATTTTTTGTTCAAAAATCATGATTTGTTCCGGCTCCCCGCTCATCGCAACCCTTTCCCAAATATCAAGAAGCCGGTCGATTTTTTGTACGATTGTCAAAGAATCGTTTGATGTTGCGGTTATTTTGGTTTTTTCAGACGCTTGTTTCACTAAATAAACGGCAAACCGAATAAGTTGCGCACGAAGATCAGGCAATCGCGGCAACAAACCGCGCCGCCGGCAATTTTCGTCCAAAATTTCACCAAGTTTTTTTTCGAGTTGTTTTTCATCGTCAATAATATCCGCAAACCGATTGGCAATCCGTTCATCCAGAATCTCCGCAAGAAGAATTTGAAACGCCGCAAGTTGCCAATCCGTTTCGCCGTCAAGACCAAGATTACGTACCGTTTTCCAGATTGTTCTGTTGCAAATATTAGGATCAATCTGTAATTTCAACGTTCCGTTTGCCAAAGAATTTCGACCGTCATCAAGTTGAGCGAGATCGAGCAGAAAAATTTCGAAACGAATCCGTTCCAGCCGAATATCACGCTCCGTGCTGTCGGCGGATAAAAGTGTTCGGATTTCCTCAACCGTTTTTTGAAAATGGACAAAATCGTTTGGAGTTGCATTGTTTCCGTTTTTCAAATCCAAATCAAGGGCTTCTTTAATTAACCAGCCAAGAACAAGAAATCGCGCATCACGAAATGAATTGACCCGAAGAAAAGGTTTCGGCGGCAATATTTTTGTATCTTGTTTCAAAAAACGTTCATTGTAATGCAAACGGTTTCGGAATAACGTTGAAAAAAAATCTTGCTGTAAACGAATCGACGCTAAAAAATCTGTAGGCGCGAAATTCGCCAACTCAAACGAGTTTTGATTTTTCGAATCGAAATTTCCGGGCAGGAACCATGCGGACAAAACAGAATCGGTTGTTTGGGAAGTTTCCGTTGTTGTGTGGGAGACCGAAGTTGGAAAGGTCAGAGTACGAAATTCCCGAACAGAATCCGCAACAGATTGACTGCCGAGATAAGAATCGACCGCAATATGCCGAAACGGAATTTCCCAGTTTTCGGCTTCGTGAATTTCGAGAAACGTTAAAACCTGTTTAACAGCACCGTATTGTTCACGTCCAATCATCAGATCAATATCTTCGAGTTGATCCTGCAAATCCGCCTTCTGAAGAATGCGGCTAAGAAACAGTTTGCTTGCCTTTTCCGTATCGCCAACCTGATTATAAAGTTCAAACAACTTGTTTGTTTCAAAATCATCTTTGGTTTGTTCACAAAGTTTTTCTTGAAACCGTACCGCCGCATTCAGATCGTTTTGCTTTTCGGAAACGTAAACGAGTTCTTTGAACAAAAAAGTATTAACGGAGACATTGGTATTATCAATTGTTGTATCAAGAATATTTTCAAGTGTTTGACGGGCGGCATCGAAGTCGTTAATCGTTGCCTGCACTCTGGCAAGAGCAAGAGCGGTTTCACGTTTTTTATCGTCCGACCGCATTCGATTTTGAAGCCGTTCCATCAGGTTGTCGAGTTGCCCCGACCGTTGATAATAATTGGTTAATGTTTCAATAACTGATAATTGACCGGGCAAATGATCAGTTCGTTCAAAAATTCGCCACGTCATTTCAATGGCATCGTTGTCTTGACCGGCATGAGCCAGCGTTTGCGCCAGAAGAGTGAGTGTTGGAATGTCGCCCGGATCAATTCGTAACGCCTGACGCAAAATATCAATTCCTTCCTCGCGGTTACCAATACTCAACAGAATATCCGCGTAAAACCGGAGATGAGCCGGATTACCGGAAGCAAGACCAATTAGTGTACGTCCGGTTTCAATTGCCTGATCAATTTGTCCCAGTTTAACCTGAAGCGATGTTAAATGTTTCAGATGATCGATGCGCCAAACGGTATCGTGTTCTGCAAGAATTTTGTACAATTCAACGGCTTTTTCACCATCGCCGTTTTGTTCAAACAATTCGGCGGCAACACGGAGAAGACGATTACTCGGCGGTTGTACCGCCGTCAACGCTTCTTCAATAGCAAGCGTTGCCGCGTAACTTTTAACGTCCGCCTGACGATAAACCGCCAATCGCCAAAAGGCACGAATAAGCGAGTTGGAATCGCTATTGTTACTTTTTTTCATCTCTTCGATTTGTTGTTCCTGAATTTTGGCGGCGGCGGTAAGTTTTTGTGCCGATTTTAGAAAGCGGACTTCTTGTTGCAAAAACGATTCGAATTGTTCTTCTGTTTCAATAAGCCGTTCCGCCTGCGTCAGCCGAAGTGCAGCGGTTGCCATATCCTCCGGTTGACCTCTTCTAATTAATGCTTCGATAAACTGCCATTGCGTTTGTAAATCATTAGGAAAAAGTTCCGCAGAACGTTGAAATATTTCAAATGATTCCGTAACATATCCAAGCGACAACAGAAGATGACCTAATGGCGTTAAATGTTCAAGAGTTGGTTTGTCATCCTCCGCAAAGGGGCGCAGCGTTTCGAAAACCTTGTCCTTTTGCCGCCGCCCATGATAAAATATTGCCAGATATTCACGGTAGGAAAAATCATTGGGACGAAGTTCCATTGCGCGGTGATAATAGTGTTCCGCTTCGTCATAAATTTTGTTGCGGAATAAAAGATCGGCAACTGTTACCGCCGCGGCCGGATTATTGGAATCAAGATCGGTTATTTTCGTCCAGATTTTCACCGCTTCCGTTTTACGGGTTGATTCATCGAGTTCTGTATTTTGCAAAACAAGTTCCCCCCAACGGGAAAGATAATCCGTGTTGTTCGGCGACAACCGATTAACAGCGTCATATTGTTCGATAGCGGCGGCAATCTCTTTTTGTTCCAATAAAAGATCAATCAAGGTCAAACGAAGCGGAATATTCGACGGCGTTTTTTTGATAGTTACGGTTAATAATTTTCGTGCCTCGTCCATTTGATTGAGTTGGCGAAGAGTCAATGCCAAACGCCGAACCGATTCGATATCCGCCGGATATTTTTCAATCCGTTGACGGTAAAATGTTGCCAAACCGTTTTCGTTACCTTTCCGCACGAAAATTCGGTCAATCCGGTTTCGCACCGATTCGGCAAGCCAACTTTCGGACGCAAGACGATCGAGTAATATTTCCAAATCGGCGAGTGCGGCTTGTTCATATCCTTGCCGTTGTTTAATTTCGACCATTGCCAACACATACCGAACACGGGAAAACTCATCGGTTGCTTGGTCAATTAATTTTTCGTACCGTTTTAACGCTTCGTCGAATCGGTTTTCCGATTCCAGCAGTTCTGCGATTTGAACGAGCATTTCGGGATCGTCGGGAAACAATTTTTCCAACTGATTCCAAACCGTTTCCGATTTTTTGGAATCGCCGAACCGTTCATAAGTTCGTCCCAATGTTTGCAACACGTTTCGAATATCTGCGCGTAACGGTTTACGTTGTACGGCAATTTCCAATGCGGTAATTGCTTCACGAAACCGTCCTTGAGCAATCCGAATTTCGCCGAGATAAAACGGTGCTATAGAATTTTCGGGATCGAGTTGAGCGGCTGTTTGAAAAGCGTGAGCCGCCGCTTCCATTTCCCCGCGGCGTTCCGCCGCCAAACCGTACAATATCCATGACTGACTTTGTTTCGGATGTTGTTCGGTGAGATTTCGGCAACGTTCAAAAAATTGTTCGGCATGTCCGGTATCAATATAATAGGTATAAACACGGTCAAAAGTTGTCCCGCGACGCGGCGAGTTGACCAGGATTTCCCAAAATCGTTCCGCAACCAACCGTGTCGGATTTGACGGTTCCTCCGCAACGGAATTTACTGAAAACAAAAAGGAACAAAAAACACCAAGAAAAAATATCCAATAACGGTGATTTTGAACAAAATAATTTTTCGTGAATATACTGTCAGTGGTCATAATATGCTATTCGCAGTCAATAAATTGTATCTATTCAGTAGAATGTATTATCAGGAAATACTCATCAGGTAGGGTATCAAAAGGTAGGCAACCGTGAGTGAAAACTTTTCGCCGAAAGGTTGCGCCGGTTGGTTTGTTATTGTGTTGTACGCTGTTGGTCTTTAATTTTCAGCCGTCAACGGGGACAAGTCGGCGAGTACACCGACGCAACCGCCCGGCGGTCGGTTGCCTACCACGACTGAATAGTTACAGTAAATGTTCAACTTGTCCTGTTTTGTCAATGGTTAGTTCCGTGTTCCCCCGCAATAGCCGGACAATCGGCTAGGTTCTAATTCGTACGTTTACAAGTTTCAAAATCTAAAATTTAACCCCTAATCCGTCGCATACCTCAACACAATTTCCACGAACACAGCAAAAGGAAAGATATATTCGTGCAGACACTTTCTCGCGTCACATTACGACATATATCTGCACAATAAATACCGGCACGTCGGCATCATCGGAAAGCGGAGTACCGCTTGCTATGTTTATTGTCCGTAATACTCTTTTTTGCGTCAATATACGACAATTATCTAAACAATAAATTCTCTCATGTCGGCTAGGTTCTGATTCGTACATTTACGCTTTTTTCCGACTTCCCCCGCAATAACCGGTCGAGGGAAAATTACGTGCCAAAAATATTTTTTATCAAATCTATCGGTTACGCAATGCACAACAAAAAATATTTTTGTCACGCAATTTTCTATTCCTCACCCTATATCGGAAGCATTTTTAATCGTCAACAGTAAAAACAACGATATTAAAAATTTTCTTAACTTTTTTCTATGAAGTCGAATTTGAAACTTAACTACTTACTCATAAATTGCCTAAGTTACGGGGGGG
>JAIROD010000690.1 GCA_031257725.1 Planctomycetaceae bacterium
GTAATCACACCCGCCGCGATGCGGCGGGCTGGTATGTATTGCCCTTTCAGGGCGAAGGATTGACCGGCACCCCCTAACGGGAGAGTGGAGAACATCGCCCCAAAACGACAAACGCTCCCATACGGTAATAAGGTTCGATATCGAAACTGTTGTTGACATGTTGACCGAACATAGTAAAATACTCCCTCTGTCATACGAATTTGTGGAATTGCAAAAATAATTCACGATAAATCAAATCGGGATTTTTGTAATCACTCAATTTGATATTTTCAATTCAAATTCGATTCACATTCAACTCAAAGGAAGAACGTAATGTCAACGATATTAAATTCGGCGGAATATTTGAAAAATCTTTTTGGAATGGAGGGGGAAGTTGCGGTTGTTATTGGCGGAGCGGGTGAACTTGGCGGGGCTTTATCTGCCGGTTTGGGACAGGCGGGAGCGCATGTTGTTGTTGCGGATATGGGTGAAGAGGCGTGCAAAACCAGAGTTGAAAAACTTAAAACTCTTCATGTCAACTCGTCCTACACGGTGGTCAATATTACCCGGCGAAATTCGATTAAAGATTTGCTCAACGAATCGCTCAAAATTACCGGAAGAGTCGATATGCTGATTAACTGTGCCGGAATCAATGTTGGTACGCCATTTCTCGAAGTTGACCCGGACCAATGGGATAAAATTTTCGCGGTTAATCTCAAAGGAATGATGGAAGCGTGTCAGGTTTTTATTGAGTCAATGCTTACCAATGACGAAGGCGGTGCAATTTTGAATATTGGGAGTGTCAACTCTGATCGTCCGCTTTCACGAGTTTTTGCTTATGCGGCATCCAAAGCGGGAGTGGTCAATTTGACACAAAATATTGCTCAAGAATTTGCAACGAAAAAAATTCGTGCCAATTCCATTTGTCCCGGTTTTTTTCCGGCAGAGCAAAACCGCAAATTACTTGATGCGGAACGGATTGATAATATTATGCGTGGAACACCGATGCGGCGTTACGGAACGCCGCATGAATTGGTTGGTGCGGCGTTACTTCTTTTATCCAAAAAGGCGGGAAGTTACATGACCGGTTCCACCGTTTATGTTGACGGCGGTTTCACTTGCTCATGGTTTTAGAAAAAAATTGTTTATTTTATACCTCATGTTACGCATTGGTCTGATTTAACGTTGTAGGCGTTGTTCGGTTGTTATAGGGAGTCGCCGAATGCGGAACATGAGCTGATAATACACTCTACTGAATAGATACCATAAATGGTTTACAGTATAGAACCTGAATCCCATAACCATCAACAACTTTAAATTACAATGATGATTTTTGATTACAAAGCACAGCATGAATTTTTGATTGGTATTGATTCGGACGGTTGTGCGTTCGACACGATGGAATTGAAACATAAAGAATGTTTTGTTCCGAACACCATCAAATATTGGAATCTTCAAGGTGTCAGTAAATATGCACGGGAAGCGTTTGAGTTTGTCAATCTTTATTCCAAGAGTCGCGGCATTAACCGGTTTCCGGCGTTAATCGAAACGCTTCAATGGTTACAACGTCGCCCGGAAGTCAAACGTCGCGGAGTTAAGATTGAAATCCCGCAATCGCTCATTGATTGGGTTGCGCGGGAGACCAAACTAGGGAATCCAGCCTTGAAAGCCGAAATCGAACGGAATCCTGATTCGGGTTTAGTACAAACATTGGAGTGGTCATTGGCAATTAATAAAACGGTTGATTTTATTGTTGACAAAGGAGTTCCGCCGTTTCCGTTTGTTCGTGAATCGCTGGAAAAAATGAAAAATAAAGCCGATGTGCTTGTTGTTTCGGCAACACCGCAGGAAGCATTGGTTCGGGAATGGGAAGAGCAGAATATCGGACAATATGTTGCGTCCATTTGCGGACAGGAAGTTGGGACAAAAAAAGAATCGCTTGAGAAAGCGCAAAAAATCGGCAATTATGGTCAAGACCGAATGTTGATGATTGGCGATGCGCCTGGCGATCACAAAGCGGCGTTAGCAAACAAGGCGTTATTTTTTCCGATCAATCCCGGTGCAGAGGAAAAGAGTTGGCAACGGCTTTATGAAGAGGGATTGGATCATTTTTTCGCTGGAACTTTTGCCGGTAGTTATCAACAGGAATTAGTTGATGATTTTAATCATTATCTACCGAGTACACCGCCGTGGCAGGTTGATTAATTCCTTAGCGTTTCTAACCCTGCTGCTGTCTATGTCGTGGAAAATAATTTTCAAACGGCGAAAATCAAGCACGTCAATATCAATCTCCGGAGGGAGCGTTTGGCGTTTTGGGACGATGTTCTCCCCACTCCCATTAGAGGTGCCCGATCAATCCTTTGCCCTGAAAGGGCAATACATACCAGCCCGCCGCATCGCGGCGGGTTCGATTCCCCAAAAAATCAACGTCCTGTAAGGGCAAATAGATTCGTGGAGGGTTAATCATGTTGCAAACGGATTACGCCCCGCCCCTCCCTCATTCCACGAACGATCCATGTTGAACACTCAATAATCTGTTGCCCTTTCAGGGCGAAAAAATGACCGTTCCATCGACCGTCACACCCCAACGGAAAACACTCCTTTTGTTATACTTGAGTTTTCGGTTTTTGTAAAAGTACGGTAACGTCAACATCCGGTTGCCGTGAACTTTTTTGGCAGCGAGGACGCGGCTGCGACTGATTGGTCAAAATTTCGAAACGATCAGAAATGAAAATTACATCCTATGTTTGAAACACTTCAGTTTCCGTTTATGCAACGAGCATTCCTGATTGGAGCGGTTGCCGCTATTCCGTTTGGTCTGATTGGAACTTTTGTTGTTGTTCGACGGATTGGCTATCTTGCCGGTGCGATTGCCCATTGCGCTTTCGGCGGTATTGGAATCGGACTTTATGGACAATTTCTTTTGGCAGGCTGTTTTGGAACCGCAAGCACGGTGTTGTTTCCGCCAATGGGAGTTTCTGTTCTGGTTGCTGTACTTTGCGCTATGCTCATTGGTTTGATCCAAACTCAGGCGAAAGAACGTGAAGATACAATAATTGGTGTCATCTGGGCGGTCGGAATGGCACTTGGTTTGTTGCTCCTTGAATTAACACCGGGCAATGTCAATATTTCAAATTATCTTTTCGGTAATATCCTTCTTATTACCAAAACTGATGTTCTTTTAGTTTCCTTTCTCAGTGTTATTGTTTTCTGTTTTGTTCTTGTTTTTTTTAAACGTTTGGAGGCGGTCTGTTTTGATGAGGAATTTTCACGTCTTCGCGGAATACCGACAATGTTTTATTTTCAGATGTTACTCATATTAACCGCATTGACGGTTGTTCTATTGGTTCGGATTGTTGGTATTGTGTTGGTGATTGCCATGCTGACGCTTCCGGCAGCAACTGCGTGCCGATTTGCCAAACGGCTTTTTCCAATAGGCATACTTGCTGTTCTGTTTGGTTGGATTGTTACATGGCTTGGTCTTATCATCAGTGTTTA
>JAIROD010000033.1 GCA_031257725.1 Planctomycetaceae bacterium
CTACTACCAATATTTCGTCCCTAACGGGACGAGCGTTTTTAATCGACATCATTTTCTACCAAGATGTTGTCCCTAACGGGACAGAAAAAGGAACATTGACCGCGACTGAATAGTTACAAATAAACTTCAATCTCCGAAAAATTCCACTGATATATTACGGTGTTTTTTCTACCAATATTTCGTCCCTATCGGGATGGAATATTTATTTTCGCAACATGTGATCATTCGCGATTGTTAACTGCGGGGTTCACTAGGGACGGCATATTGGTAACAAACCGACAAAAAGGTAATTTTCGGAAAATTGGAAATTTCGTCAAATTTTACCTAATCCACGCAACCACCATTTGCCGATAGATTGAAAGAACCCTTATTCCTCGCAAGAATAACCGGATAAATTAAAATACCACAACCAATTTTTCAAAAAATTTTCAACGATTTTTCAGAAAATTTTCAAAAAGAGGTTGTGTTCCGACACAAAACATGAAACGTAAATTTTACCTTATCGACAATTCAATAGAAAATAGAACTGCCTGTCCGATTGTGGAGAAAGTAATGATGAACAGAATATCATTTGGTTGTTTATTTTACAAAATTGGCATGTTATTGGCGGTGTTGTTCCTCTGTTTCACGATGGACGCTCAAACGGTTGCCCAGCAGGAAATCGTTTGGGAAACCAATTTTGAGCGGGCAACCGCTCTGGCTAAGTCATTGAATCGTCCGTTATTTCTCCATTTTTACGGCGATAATTGTCCGCCGTGTCAGTTGATGGAGAGCAAGGTGTTTAAGGATGGACAGGTGATCAACCAAATGAGCAGGTTTTTTGTTCCTTTAAAAGTGAAAGTTTCCGAACAAGCGGCATTGTCTAAAAAATATTCCGTTCAGGTAATTCCAACCGATTTGGTGTTAATGCCGGAAGGTCGTATCGTTCATCGTCGTCAAGGCGGTATCGCAGTGGAACGTTTTTTAGAATATCTTCATTTCTTATTGAGTAATATTGCGCAAGAGGTTGCTCACCAGGGTGGAACGCACAATTCACCACTGATTTCAGCGTCGAATCGTTCTGTTCCGGAGCCGACAGACACTTCACTCATTCCGCCGACACAATTTCAGGCTTCACCGTTATCGCTATCGTTTCCGCAACCTCCGTCAACCGCGATGTTACCTCCATCAGTTGCCGGAACACCGGGCAATGTCGTTTCGGTTCACAAAAATGAGCCGGCTAAAATCGAAGCATCCCATACAGTACAACCTAAAGTAATGGAACAACCGTTGCGTGATCCGTTTACCAAACAACCGGTTGTGCCTTCTGTTCCGGTTCAGGCGGGTCAAAGGAATCAACTAAACCAAACGAATCCGGTAAATCAACAGGTTACAGCGGAACAAACGAATCCGGTTCGTGTGACGGAAAACCGAATAGTGCAGGAAGATAAATCTGTTCTTCCTAAGACCGTCGATGCGATTTTTGCTCCTCAAGTTCAAGCGTACAAAGAACCGGTAACAGCTTCTTCGGTTTCACCGGCATCCTCTGTAGGAGTCCAAAGTAACCCTGAAGAACCGGCAACTGCATCGAAAACAACGGTGGTCGAAGTTCCTCTTGGACTAGAGGGATATTGTCCCGTACTTCTTAGTACGGAGGAACGTTGGATACCGGGTAACCCTGCCTACTACACCATGTATCGCGGACATGTTTTCCGTTTTTCCAGTGAAGAGGCGATGGCTGAATTTATCAAAACGCCGGCTCTTTACGCTCCGGTAGCGATGGGTGAAGATATTGTTCTGATGGTTGACCGGAATAAAAAAGTTTATGGAAACCGCAAATTTGGGGCATGGTTTCAAGGTCGAGTTTTTCTGTTTAGCAATCAGGAATCGTTGGATTCTTTTGCCGCCCGACCGGAATACTACGCCGAAATTGCTTTGAAATATGAAACCGCTCTCAAAGGAATTTCAGGAAGATTTTTCTAATTTCCATCCAGTACCGCAAACCGCCTATCTTGCGGCAACGTTAATCAACAGCAACCCGTTTCGGAAATCAACGAGAACGGTTCAACCGCATGAATTGAATCCGTATGCGAAACACGAGAAAAAGAAAGAACCGAACCATTACATTTCCATAAAAACATTTGCTAAAGCGATTATTACAGTGAGGAAATAACGGAACCGGTTAAAATAACAATAAGAAACAGAGTCAGCAACATAACCGCTATGAAAACCAGTGCGACCGCAAGCCGAAATAGACCGCACGCGATCTTAAATAACGCCTTAACCAAATCAAATAAAGTACAAAAAAACTTGATCATGATCGTCCCTATTGTCCTATCGTTCCTAAACCTTACCCCCTAACTCTACCCTATCATGTCAGCAAATGCAATCCGAGCCGGAGCCGCGTTTGTCGAACTTTTCGCCGAAAGGTTGCGCCGGCTGCTTTGCTATTGTGTTGTACGCTGTTAGTTTTCAATTTTCATTTGAAACAAAAAAATATTTTTTCGTGTCATTTTGTGTGTTTCGTGTTAAAAAGGTTAAAATAAAATAGACAGTTACCTACGATGTCCGATCCTCTCCAACTCCTGAATCACGGTGATCCGATTCGTGCAACGATGTTGAACGCGGTAATTGACGGAGCGAAAATTGCCAAAAACCTCTCGAAAACCGGTGCGGCAACCGGCGCGGCTGCCGGACGGTCAAACGTTTTGGTACGGATATTGAACGCAACCGGTGAAGACTTGGAACGTTTTGCGGTGGCGGCGTTATCGGAACCAATTTTTGAACCGGAAAACAATGAGACCGCGGTTCTTTTTTTCAGGAACCGTCTTTTCGCAACGAGAAACCGGAATCCGAAACAAAAAAAATTGCGATCCTGCAAACTCCGGCGTTACGGGATGTACGCAGATTGTTTCAAAAAATCGCTTGTATTCTCTGCGGAAATCGGCTTTTTTAATATATACGAGCAACAATTCCCCACAAAACCATACAGTTATTTTAGTTTGGATTCAATTCTTTTGAGGTAACTAATCACGGTACTGAGGTGATTTGTTTCTTTTAATGCTCTGTAACGAATTAAAGAACTTAGGGTGGTTCTTTCTTGTTTGGCATCGGTTTCTAGTTGGGAGCGTTCCGATTCCGTCAAACGAATGAGAACTTGACATGAACGCGGTTCAGTTTCTTTTTGTTCACGTTTTTTTCGGGCTTCTTCAAGCCGTTTTTGCCCGACTTTTGCCCCTTCGGAGATATATTTAAGTTTTTCCTTAGAGGTCATGTTTTGGGTATCTTTGTAAAATTGTCGGCGTGATTGTTCGATAAATTTTAAGGTCATTTTTGAATCTCCATAAAGATTGAAGGGGTTACAATTTGGGGAACGAAAATATTTTGTTGGGTATTGATTTTTTGAATGTGGTCGATTGTGTTTTGGCGGGCAAGATGTTTTTTGTCGCAAGTGATAAAAAAGTTACATGAAAAGATACCGGCATAAGCAAGGTGAGCAAGGTCATGATAATGTTTTGCGGTTAAGATTTGGTTGTTGATGTAGAGGTCAATTAAATTAGCGGCGGTGTCGATGGCGGTCTTGGATTCGGGTAATCTTGTAATATGATGTATTTCAACAATTTTATCAATTTTTTCGATTAACTGTTCTGATGCATATTTAATTTCGTAGGAAAAAACCGGCGACACAACTAACTGAAAAGAGTTTGAATTTTGGTCAAGATAGTCGAACATACGGACAACGGCGGGGGTATTTTGACTGTTGTCAAAAAGACTGCAAATTGCGGAGGTATCAAAACAAATTTTTTGTTTTTTCATAGGGGTTCCCTTTTATTATTCTCTATAATATATCAACGATTTACACATTGACAACTACTCTCTCCAAAAAAAGATAAAACGCCGATGGCGACACAACAGCCCAAAACCGCAAAAAGCAAAAATTCTCAAAAATTTTCCTAGTGTTCACAGGGTGGTGTGTTCCGTTTTGTTAATTTGGGTCGATTGGTTAATTTTTCTTTTTTTCTTTTCGGCGTGTCGCGCGATGGCGAGTACCCCCTTTTCCGTCCAT
>JAIROD010000057.1 GCA_031257725.1 Planctomycetaceae bacterium
ACCGATTAAAGAATCCACCAACAAATAGAACCAAACTAACTTCAGTATTTTTGGATGCAGCGACAGCCGAACATTATGTTACTGAGACAATGAGACTTGGAACAAAAAAAGTTACGGGGTCTCAAATAACGTATGAATATGATTTTAAAATAGAAGTTGGAGCAGATGGAAATGGATCACCCGCAACTCGCGTAAAAGTAATTGAAGACATGAGTGGACAAATTCATGGGTTTCCATATTAAGAGTTATTACCTAAAAATTAAAAAGTGGATATATGTATAATTTATTAGAACAAATATTGGTAGATATAAAAGTGTGTTATGGTTCATTTTCTGAACCTGATTGGGGATTTCAATATGATAAAAAAGATATGTGTCTGGATGTTATAAATGATCTGAATCAAAATGAAGCCATTTCATCCTTTTTTTCAATAGAAGATGTGTCAGATTACATGGAATTCGGTTATGGACCTATGTTATACTTATTACATAACAATCAGGCATGGTGGCTTTATCTTTCGATTGTTGCTAAATATGCTTATTTTTATAAAATGTTTGACGGTCATAATCATAAAAATATTTCATATTGTGAGAATTGTGATTTTCCAGAAGAAATAGAGATAATAACAATACTAAAAAAACATGCCATTATTCCATTAACAGAACAAATCGTTTCCTTACAAATACCGGAATTTAAACTGCGTGAATATATTAGTGGTCCCGTTGAAATTCCAACTATTGAAAATATTTTATTTTGTGACGTTTAAATGATTGTTCATACAAAAAACAATAAAAAGTGTGCTTGTCCAATTATATCGGGTCAAAGTACATACAATTCGGTAAAATATTAAAAAAATGTTTAAATTACAATGTTTAATTTCTGTACTTTTAGGAAAAGGCAGATAAAAATCATCCGTTACCAATACCTAAAATGTCAACATTGGACGAAATTTATAAAACACTTCAAAATAATATCCCCGATACAATTTTATAACCGTAATTATTCATAACTTGTTTATAATCAACACCTTAACATCAATTCCCGTGTCTGGTGAACAACGCCGTTTTGAGGAGTGAACCCAGCAGTGAACAGCCACTTATGTGTTTTCCGCAAGTCCTTGTATCACAAAGACTTACGTCAAACCTGAAAGAGGTAGGCAACCTTTCGCCGAAAGGTTTTCACCCACGGTTGCGTCGGCGTACTCGCCGACAATGCCCCTGTTTGTAGATGGAAATTAAAAACCAACCGCGTACAACCTGAATAACAAAACCAACCGTTGCGACCTTTCGGCGAAAGGTCGCCTACCTTCCTCGACTGAATAGTTACAAATAGCCATCAAACACATCTTGCCAAATAGTGAAGCAACATCTTCGTAATCTATTTATAAATCAGTAGTTATAAAAACTTCAACACTCAAAAAAAGAAGTAAAAAATGAAAAAGAAATATTTATAGGAAAATAGGACAAATGTAAATACAAATCTCCTTAAAAATTAAGAAGTTAAGAGGAAAAAATTGAAAAATCCGCAATACATTTTAAACGTTATTTTACACATCCTAGCCCAATGGCTTGAATCCCCAAAACAGACAATACGGTGACTGTACATTGTTTGTTAATTATGTTAAATTGGTTGTAACTATTCAGTAGCGATCCTATTATTTATCATCAGTCCAATAATCAAGAGGTAGGCAATGTTTCGCCGAAACATTTTTACTAATACTAATACTAATACTAATACTAATACTAATACTAATACTAATACTAATACTAATACTAATACGGCAAACATTTTCTGATTGTTTTACATTTTAGAGAGAATCAAAGACAAACCATGACGGCGCATCCGTAACTAAAAATCGATTATCTCTTGATTATGGATGTAATGAGTGTCCCCAAAATTCCAAAACAATCAGAATTTCCAGAGGTTTTTTTATGGCATTTGTTCAGATTGAAAGTGATAATCCGAATTTTTCTTTTTTAATTCGCAAGAATCCGGCATCGGGAATGTTGGTTAAGCAACTTCGGCAAGGGTTGTTGTTTGGGTATTATTCCCAAAATAACTCAATGCAATTCAATTGTTGGTTCAAAGATCACGACACAAAAGTTAGTTACGATGTTGATAAAGAATTTGAATTTAACGACGTAACACGATATGGTGCAGCAACATTTGTCAATAATTGTTTCGATGAATTCTTTCACGACCTGATGGCGAAAGATCAGGAAAATGATACGTCAGGATTTCATCATTCGTTACTCATCAATTGTATTCACGTGAGAAAACGGTTGCTCCATATATTCAATGATTCATTCCGCGATTTCAAGTTGGAGTATGAACCATTGGCTCGACAATTCTTTCGCGTCCATATTCATACCAATCAAACCTTGCGAAAACTTCTTTGTTACACAAGCGTTATTGCGTTGGTCAGTGCTATTCAGAACCGTGAAATACGTTTTGCCGACGACCACCTGCTCATTAAGTACGCAAAATTTATTCAATTTCTCAATGCACCCTACTTTATACGTTACACATTCAAAATAAACCTGATCCGGCATGAAGAAACATTCGCCAAACTTCGACCATTTCTTGAAACAGAAACAATCAAATTGTCAATGGGATACAACTACTTCCAACGTTCACAATTTATTGAACAAAATCTCACCGGTTCCGTAATTGTTGATGTTGGTTGCGGCGAAGGATATTATTTACGGTTTGCAAAAAAAGTTGAAAAATATTATGCTATTGATCGAGATGAAACTTGTCTCGAACAATGCCGAAACAGAATAAAAAATCTTGAACTCAATAATGTGGAACTGTTGGAATCGCTGGAAGAATTGCCGACAATTTCTGTTCGGAAAACATTGCTCCTGGTCGAAGTCATTGAGCATAACACCCAGCAAGAGGCTCTTGAATTGGTACGCTGTTGTCTGTTACCGGAAACACGAATCATCATCACAACTCCCAATCGTGATTTCAATCTCCATTATTCCGGCAACGATGAAAATTACGAACAAGATAACACCAATGAACAACAAGATAATGTCGCAAAAATTGATGAAAATATTCAAGACGAATCGAATCTCCGGCACAAAGGTCATGTGTTTGAATTTTGTGATTCTGAATTTCGTAATTTTATTTTGCAAGCGATTGACGGCAGCAGTGCGCAAGTTCAGTTTTTTCAACTCGGCGATCAGGTTAATGCGATCACGCCTCAATCGGCTGCGGTTATTGATACAAAATAATAAACCTTGTGGAATTTTTGTTTTCGCAACATACGATTATTCGTATTTGTTAACGGCGGAGTTTCCCCCGCGATTGCACAAGACGGAGTGAATCCCGTTGTTCAACAGCCAAACGAAAATTTGACTGAAATATTATGAAAATAATTAAATGTTTATTGACTCTATTGGGGGGTCTAAAAAGAAAAACCGAATTTTAAAGTGTGATGAGTATATTTTCCTTTCCGTTTCTACCACCTACCATTTTATTTAATCATGTCCATGTCCGATTGGTTCAATCGTTGGGAGGCGTTGAGAAAAGTTTACAAAAAACGTTCGCTCCCGATCCATAACTGGAGGATCGCAGACAACGAACCCGATCCTGTTAAGAATGAACCGAAAGAGTTTGAATTGGTTTCATACGACTGGGCAAGTCGAATGAAACCGCAAAAGTCCAAACCTCCGGCGATCATTCACCTTGATCCTCCTGCAAACGAAGAAGAAATCATCATAATCGAGAAGGAAATGGGATGTTCAATCCCGTCTTCTTTTCGGAACGTTTTGAAACAGTATTCCCGAAAAGTCGATGTATGTTGGATGTTTCCCGTGGACGACGAAGAATACAAAACTATTTATGATCATCGATTTCGATATTTCTCATGGGGAATTCTCTACTGGTCGCTCGAAGAACTCCCAACACTTCAAAAAAAGTTTCAAGAATGGTTGATCAATTGTTATAATGATCCGAACGATTCTTACGGTAAACACTGGTATGGAAAGTTTCCTGTTTGTGAAGTCGGATGCGGTGATTTTACAGTGATTGAAAATGAACGCGAAAATTCACAACAGGTCGTCTATCTTTCTCACGATGGAGATTGTAAGGTCAATGGTTTTCCTATGGGAAAAGATTTTGAGGATTTCGTTGACCGTATGAGTCTGCTCGGTTGCCCGTCAGAAGGGTTTTCATTGTATCCATTTATAGACTCGCCGAAACCATATCTCCAAATCGATAACGAAAACGCCCGACTTTGGCGGCAATGGTTTGGATTAGAAAATTGAAATGTAGGATGGAAAATTTATTACCAGACACAACCGCAAAGGATTACGAAAATTTGACTGAAATATTAAACAATTTATGGAGTTAAAACATGAATACCTTTTTTATTGCCGATCCGCATTTTGGACATGAAGCGATTATTCGATTGGCCAATCGTCCATTTAGTTTTGTGGACGAAATGAACCGTGTTATTTCGGACAATTGGAATCGTATCGTTTTGCCGGAAGATGAAATTTTTGTGCTTGGCGATTTTGCGGTTGGTATTGAGCTTGATGTTATCAAATCAATAATTGCTTCGTTGAATGGTCACAAAATTCTTGTTCTTGGCAATCATGATCGTTTGATTTCGTTTTCGTGGTGGCAGAATGAATCGGGTTTTCAAGAGGTTTCACGTTTTCCTTTGTTGTTTAATGAGTTTTATATTTTGTCGCACGAGCCGTTGTATATGAATGCGACAATGCCTTATTTGAATATTTTTGGGCATGTTCATGCGAATGATATTTATCGAGATGTTTCGCCGCACGGTTTTTGCGTATCCGCAGAACGGCTAAACTACACGCCGATCTCATTGACAGAGATCAAAGAACGTGTCAAAAATATTAAATAAATTTGTAAAAAAAAGTTACATCGGCATACTCGCCGACATTGCCCCAGTTTGTAGATGGAAAGTATTTATTCAGTTGAGTTTGCAATTAAGGTTGTTTAGTTTGGAAAATAAGGTTGAAAATGTAATATATCAGTGAATTTTTTTTTAACTATTCAGTCGTTTCCTCCGAATGACCACCCCTAGCCCCTCCGAAGGGGGGGAATCATTCCCCTCCTTCGGAGGGGCTAGGGGTGGTAAAAAATAAACTTCAATCTCCGAAAAATTCCACTGATATATTACTTGAAAATAAGGTTGGTAACACGAACAACACAACCTATTCGGGAGCGTTTTCCGTTTGTGGGCGATGGTCAATGAGGACGGTTGTTCTTTCGCCCTGAAAGGGCAATAGATCATTGAGAGTTAAATGTGGATAGTTAGCGGAATGATAGAGGTGAGGGGCGTAATCCGCGTCTGAACGATGATTTTAATGATTGAATGAAGACGATGATTAAGAAAATTAAGAAAATCATAGTCCATCACAAAATCAAATAAATCACAGTTCAAGACCCTTTTGCAACACTCTCCGCTAATCTATTGCCCTTACAGGGCGTTGGTTTCTGAGCAATCGTACCCGCCGCGATGCGGCGGGCTGGTATGTATTGCCCTTTCAGGGCGAAGGATTGACCGGCACCCCCTAACGGGAGAGTGGAGAACATCGCCCCCAAACGACAAACGCTCCCACCTATTCAGGGTGAGAATACTTCAACCGACTGAATAGTTACAAATAAAAAACAAAATTTCAAGAGTGAGGACGATATCACAATCACTGAATAGTTACAGGAAATCAATCATCAATAATAAAACAGAAATTGAGGCGGATAAATGAAATTCAATCTTCATACTATTATTTTACTTTGCGGTCCGTCTTGTTGCGGTAAAACGTTTTATGCCAAGAATCATTTGATTCCCGAACTCCGATCTCTTGAAAACGGTTTTCGGCTGAATATTCAGTATATTGCGTCGGATGATTGGCGGCGAAGCGTACTTGGCGATACGGAAATGGATTTGCATAACATTTCAAATGCCTTCAAACTCAAATTTGCAAGCGAAGCCGCTTTCAAATTACTCGAACAACAACTCGATCAAGTTACCTCATTTCCAATCAATGCCGAATTTGTCATTGTTGATACAACCGCGTTGAATGAAGATTTTCGTGCTAAAATGATCGGGATTGCCCAAAAGAATCATTACAATATTGATTTGTTGCTTTTCGATCTGCCCACTCGTGAATATTACAAATATGCCGCCGGAAATGATTATGTTGCCAATCATGTCCGTCGAATGCGGACTGAAGTGTTTCCGCATATCGGTACAAATTTTTATGGTCAAGTGTTGCGGATCAAGGATCGTGAACGAACTCCGCAAGTTACAGAAATTGTCGATTTTGATCTTTATAAACATTGTCATTTTTCGCAAGACGCTGTTGTTGTCGGCGATTTGCATGGCTGTCTTGAACCGCTGCTGGAAATTGAAAAAGCAACAAAAAATCTGCCAATAATTGTACTCGGCGATGTGATTGATAAAGGCGGCAATTCACTCGAAGTGTTACGGCATTTGAAAAATAATCCCGATAAATATCCATTGCGAATACTCGGAAACCATGAAGGTTACGTTTATCAATATCTGCACGGTCATCTGAAAGAAAGTCCGAAACACGATTATTACACGTCCATTTCACAGTATCAAAATAATACGGAATTTCATGAACTCATCGACTGGTATTTTGATACGGCGGTTCCTTTTGTGAAAATCCGCGACTCGATTTTTGTAACACATGCTCCTTGCCCCAATAAATATATTGGTAAAATTGATCATGCTTCACAGCGGAAACAACGATATATTTCCGTTTCAAATGCAACCGTTGAAAGTATCTGCGACGAAGCGAATATCAGTTTTCCGCGACATCTTTTCGGACATGCTGCATTCCTGCATGTTTTTGAATATCGCAACAAAATCGGCATTGATACCGGCGGGGCTTACGGCAATGCGTTTTCTTATTATATGACCGGCAAGGTTCACCGTGTTCGCGCCAAGACAACCTATTCAGAATGTCAATTACTTGAAGTTCCGAATTTCGGTTTTGATCCGAATGATCTCGAACCGGATGAACAACAACGAATTGATTATGCGATTCGGGAAAAAATCAATTTTGTAAGCGGAACAATTGCTCCGACAACATCTGATCTTGACCGTATGAAAATTGAACCGATTGAAACGGCAATTGAAACATTTAAGGACAAAGGAATTGATGTAATTCATGTTCAAAAAAAATACATGGGCAGCCGTTGTGAAGCGTACCTTTCCCGCGATTATTCAAAATGCCGTTTGACAAGCCGTAACGGTTATCGGATTAAACGGCTGCACGGACATGACGGCGAAAATGTTACGGATTTAACGGCGGTCTATCAATCTATTTTGGCACAACAAAAAATTGCGGCAATTTTTGAACAATATCCAGAAAGTGAAATCATTCTGCTTGACGGCGAGTTGATGCCCTGGTATGCGATGGGCAAGGAATTGATTGAAGATCAATATCGGTTGATTGAACAGGCGGCGGCGGCGGAGTTTGAATTGCTCCGGTCAACCGGATTTGAAACGGTATTGACCGATGAGTACGAAAATCCCAATTATACGCTCTTTCAACAGGACAAAAATATATCGGACAAAATTATTAATTCAAATAAAAAAACAACTTACCGTTTTTTGAAAAATTATCGTCATATTCCGATTTCCGACATGGAACGTTATTTACAGGTTTATCGTGAACAGATTGCGATTTATGGAACGGCAAAACCAATTGAGTATTGTCCGTTTGACATTTTGAAAATTATCAATGTTGACGGTTCGGAGATTTTGTTCAATAATATGCCGGTCAAGGAACGGTATGAGATGGTTTCACGCGATGACGGACTTCTTATTGATTTGAGAAACGAAAATGATATTGTGCGGTTAATTGATTATTTTGCCGATTTGCCGGACGATACGGAGGGACTTGTTCTCAAGTGTAATAAACCGGAACGTTCACGGATTTACATGTTAAAAGTCCGCAACGAAAAATATCTGACCCTTATTTATGGTTTCGATTATCTTGAACCGGTCAAAAATGAAACGCTTATTCGCAAGAAAAACGTTTCAAAAAAATTGAATGTTTCGAATCGTGAATATGAACTCGGTTGGAATCTGGCGGCGATTCCATACACCGGTATTCACGGCGAAAACGAAGAATACAAACAAATACTTGCCGCATTAATTTTTGAAGAACGCAAAGAAATCGCCATCGATCCAAGATTGTAAAAAATAAAACCGTTTTCAATTGATCTACTCATGACATTTTAAAATTCGGTTTTTATTTTTTATGAATTACACCATTTGTTTGAAATCTCACGTAGAGACGCAAGGTATTACGTCTCTACTATAAAACCGAAATGCGTCTCTACAAAACCGAAATTTTAAGTGTGAGGAGTATATTCATGTCCTACGGACAAAAAATTTGGTAGCTATTCAGTCGAGGAAGGTAGGCAACCTTTCGCCGAAAGGTTGCGCCGGTTGGTTTGTTATTGTGTTGTACGCTGTTGGTCTTTAATTTTCAGCCGTCAACAGGGACAAGTCGGCGAGTACACCGACGCAACCGCCCAGCGGTCGGTTGCCTACCGCGACTGAATAGTTACAAATTTTTTTTAATTATTAACTCATGTTACGCATTCGGCGACTCCCTATAACAACCGAACAACGTCTTTAGGCGTTCTATGTGCATAAAACGCCTACGGCGTTAAATCAAACCAATGCGTAACATGAGTTATTCAGTAGAGAATTTTCAAAAACACTCTAGGGAATCCCTCATAATTCAGATTTTACTGAAAGTTAACGGCGTGGGCTTGCCCCGCGTTGTTCGACTTAACCCTAAAACACGGGGTACCCCCGTCGCTAACTATTAATTATTAATTAACTCAAACTGTAAATAACAGATACACAAAAATCAAAAAATAGCCTATTTTTCCTAGATAATGGGGATATGTTCGCCAATTTTGATTGGTCAAAAATCGCAAAAATTTTCCCTGTTTTAAATTGACATAAATCGTTGATAAATAAGGACTTACAAATTTGATAATTTATTTTATTTACAGTTTGAGTAATTAATTAATCGGTTGAAAATAAAAAATTGAATTATTAGAGATGCCCATTAATTCATTAACTAAAAGGGAGTGAATTTTATTTGGTGTTTACCGACGATTAAAATCGGCGGTTATTTACAGAAAACGCTTAAAGGCGTTAATTGGCGTTCCGGCTTATCGTTCTAAACCGGGTGTTTTTCGCAACTTCCGGTTGCGGCTCTGAAGCCTGTTCTGAAGACGGCTCTGATGGTCTGTCGCCATTAGAACACACGATAACCCTAATCGTCCCCCCAAAAACAACAAACGCTCCTAAGAACAATTAGATGACTACCGAAAATAAATCGTCAAGACCTCTTGACAATCAAAATCAATTTTCGGTAAAATAACGACTTCGTTTGTAAAACGGGAAAGGGAAGCCCCCCAAAATGGACTTCCACAGTTTCAAAGACTTTATTTTGAAAGGAAAAAACATGAGTACAAACAACCCCAATACATTTAACAACGATTTTTATGCTCCGACCGATTTGTTTGCTGCCGCAGCCGACGCGGATGAACGAGCCGGGTTTATTACCAAAACCTATCTTTATCTTATTGGTGCGGTTTTGTCGATGGTCGGGTTGGAAGTTATTTACTTCAATCTGTTGTTCAGCATGGAACAAGCAACCCGTATTGCCGGAACAATGACCAACGGATTCACATGGCTTATTGTTCTTGGTTTGTTTATGGCAGTCCAATGGATTGCGGATACATGGGCGCGTAACTCTGCTAATCCCGTGATGCAAATTGCCGGATTAGCACTTTATGCGGTTGTTGCGTCCATTGTTCTGTTTCCACTGTTGACGATTGCGTTGCTGGTGGATCAGAGCGGTAAAGTCATCACTTCAGCAGGCGTCGCCACCGGCGGACTCTTCTCATTGATGACGCTTGCTGTTTTTATCACACGAAAAGATTTTTCTTTTCTCCGTACTTTCCTTGTTTTTGGCGGAATGGCGGCATTGGGATTGGTGGTCATTTCAATCCTGTTTGGGTTCAGTTTAGGTCCCATTTTCATTTACGCCATGATTGCTCTGGCTTGTGGTTACATTTTATATGATACCTCAAATGTTTTACACCATTACCGAATCGGACAACACGCCGCCGCATCACTCGCTTTACTGGCTTCTCTGTTCATCCTTTTCTGGTATGTTTTGCAGTTGTTCCTTTCCAGCCGAGAATGATTGAATGTGAGGTTTGTGGTTTTGTAGCGTGTGGTTTGTGTCGCAAGCGGATTTTGAACCGTAAGGGGTAATCAACTCGCTTGTAACACAAATTGCAAGCCGCAAATCACGAATCACGAATTAAAAAATCCCCAAACTGCACGAACCATGTTTTCCATCTACCGATTTCCTGTTGTTTTATTTTTTGTTTCGTTTTTAGTTCCGTTTTTAATTCCGTTTTTTGTTCCGGCGGTAATGTTGGGACAGGAATCGGGAATGTTTCAGAAATTGGACGAAAAAATTCCGATTAAAACAATTGGCGGGGTTTGGTTTTGGTGTGATGTTTTATTCTTTCACGATTGGCATATTCAGGAAAATGTGAAAACCGATGCGTTTCGGCTTCTTGACGGCAACACGATTCAGCGAGCTTATGGGACATTTGAAGATTGTCGGCGACGGCTTGATGAGATTCAAGCGGAGGAAGGGTTATTGCCGATGGCGGGAACGGCAGTTGTGATTATGCACGGTTTTGGCTCCAACACCATGACCACACGACATTTGGCAATTTGGCTTAAAGAACAAAAAGAGTACGATTATGTTTTTAATGTTGCTTATCCTTCGACGCTGCAATCAGTTCTGGAACACGCCCTCTCACTTGACCGAATTATTAAAAATTTACCGCCCACTATTAAACGGATTGATCTGATTGGACATAGTCTTGGCAGTATAGTGATACGTCGTTATCTGAGTGGTCCTTTGGAGCCGGATTGGCAAGTTTCGGAAAATCCATTGGAAGCAAGAAAAAATTTTACTCCGGATTCACGAATCGGCCGTTTCGTCATGCTTGGTCCGCCGAATCACGGATCAATTCTTGCAACAAAATTGATTGGTAAAGACCCTGTTCGGCGTTTTATTACGGGCAAGAGCGGCGATGAACTTGGTACGGACTGGGATAAGTTACAAAAAACGCTGGGGATTCCTTGTTGTCCGTTTGCTGTTATTTCCGGCGGACGCGGCGATAATCGAGGATTCAGTCTTTTGATTCCCGGCGATGATGATGGTATTGTCAGTACGGAAGGTACCCAATTAGACGGGGCTGAAGAATGGGTTCGATTCGATGTCGGACATGGTGAAATGCTGATGACCGAAGAGGTGTTCACTGCCTGTCTGCAATTTTTGAAAACCGGTTCATTTCACAAAATAAAAAATGAACCTTTTTAATTTCAAAAATAACCGTCTGATTATCTATTTTGCGTTGCCTATTTTCATGTAACGATTCAGTCGTGGTTGTGGGCATTCGGACAACCACGATAGGGAATATTCAATTCACAAAGCAAATTAATTCTTTCTTTGGGCGGATAGTTATACTTCTCAAGCAAGTTTATTAATTAGACATTTTCTCTGACTTGAAATGAAAAAACTTACA
>JAIROD010000081.1 GCA_031257725.1 Planctomycetaceae bacterium
AACTACTTAATACGCCGAGCAGTCGCTCGAATGGCAATCCAACAGCATGTTGGTTTCAGATTGTAGCCGATAGGATATTGTTGATGAGAACGGTTTTACTGTTACAGACCATGCGATAGATTTTTTGATTCCGGTGTCAAAACTTGAATTGATACAATATTTTATTTATTTTCCAACATCTCCCATTCCCAACGAATTGTTTCTTGCAGACCCTCCGATATTGAAAATTTTTCTTTGTAACCTAATTGATTTCTTATTTTAGTTGTATCTGCTATCAAATGTTGATTCAAGTTTAATTCATTTGGGGCGGAGTTTTTTTGAGTAACAACAATATTGCCGTGCCAATCCATTTGTTTTGCAATTTCCTGATACCATTCCAACTCGGTTAACGTTTCGAGAGCGGCAAGATTGTATATTTCATTACGGAGATTGCTTTCTACCGCCAGTTTTATTCCGCCCGCAATATCTTTGACATAACATTTACTGGCACGGAAATTGGCGGTATCATTTGATAATTCAATTTGTTCAACACTTTGAGACATTTTTTTAATTGGTTCTAAAAAGCGGTGGTTGGGATCATTTTTTCCATAAACCATGCCAAGTCTCAAAAGAATCACATCCATCACCGGACTTTGTAACGCTTCGCGTTCTACAAATATTTTTTCGTAATCGTTGGCGAAATCTGTTTTCAGTTTACCGCGATAGGGATAAAGAACATCGCGTAACCGTGAATATTCATTAAGCGGCATGGACTCTATTGGAGCGTTTGACAATTTCCATAAAACCTCGTAAGCCTTATAAACATCCACACTGGACAAAACGATGACACGTTTTGTTTTACCTCGCAATGCTTGTTCTAAAACGTTAATTTGATGTTGAAACAAAGCAATTGTATGAACAATGGCGTCCGGTTTTACCGTTTCCAAAGCCTCACGGACATCGTTAATATTATTGCAATCTCCTTGAATTTGCTTATGCCGAATATTTTTTGTAATATTTCGATGAAACAAAATAACTTCATGACCTGACCGGACTAATTCTTCTGTTACAGCCGGACCAATAAAATTTGTACCGCCAATGATAAATATCTTCATTTTTTTGTATCTATTTATTCGGTTGAAGGGTAATAACTAGGGAGAGTTGATGTCGTTCTTGTTCTCCAATCTTATTTTCAACCTGATTTTCTAAACTAAACAACCTTAGTAGCAATGAGAATAATAAAAACTAACCTTATTACCTTATTGTTCCTCTTTGTTTAATCAGGTAATAAGGTAGGATTGTTGATGATTTTGGGCTACTAAGGTTCTTTTGTTAGAAAATAAGGTTGAAAATAATATTGAAACAAGAACAATATGTTTTCGCAAATTCGACTGAAATATTACAAATTGTGTGAATATTATTTTTTTCGCGATCTTTCGCGTGTTTCGCGTTTAAAATAGACATTTACCCATTACTATCGGGCAACCGGTTGTTCCAGATCAGTTAGAATTTCAATGACTAAACGGAGTATTGTATCCGGATCGGAATGACGTGAAAGATTCGGCGGTAACGGAATATAAGCGTGACGATCCGACGTAAAACGAATGGTTCGTTTTTGATGTTTCAATTTTTCATGGAGTTTGTCCATTAACGGTTGGGAGACATAATTGAAAACAACATAACCACTGTCGCCGGCAATACCGGATTCAAGCTTAATGGTACGAATCCGGTAACCGTGCGCCAGAACTCTGATTTTTGAATGAATCAATAATCGTTGCACTTCCGGCGGCGGCTGACCAAAACGATCAATCATTTCGTTGCGTAAATCAGTACATTCTTCCAATGTTGTTACACGTGTCAGCCGCCGGTAAAGATCAATCTTAATCCGTTGATCGGTTACATAAGACATCGGCAGAACCGCAACTCCGGGTAAGTCCAGTTCCACCTCAACCACCGTTTTCGGCGGTAACTGTTTCAATGTCCGGACGGCTGTTTCAAGAAATTGGCAGTACATTTCGTAACCGACCGCAGCAATATGACCGCTTTGTTGTGTACCTAAAATATTGCCGGCTCCGCGAATTTCCAGATCACGCATTGCCAGATGAAACCCGCTTCCAAGATGAGCATATTCCTCAATCACCCGCAGCCGTTTTGCCGCTTGGGAATGGAGCATCTGATTTCGCCCAAGCAGAAGATAGCAATACGCCTGATTTTTATAACGCCCCACTCGTCCGCGAAGTTGGTGCAAATCCGCCAAACCGTAACGATCCGCTTCATCAATAAACATCGTATTGGCGTTCGGAATATCCAGACCGCTTTCAATAATAGTTGTACTCAAAAGCATATCGAATTTATGATTCACAAACGCTTTCATCACTTTTTCCAGTTCTTCGTCCGGCATTTGAGCGTGACCGATTCCAATACGGCATTCAGGAACAATACGCTGAATCCGTCCCGCAAGTTCCTCAATATCGTACACTCGATTATGAACGAAAAAAATCTGTCCGTCGCGGTTTAATTCCCGCAACACCGCAGAACGAATAAACTCCTCATTGAACCTCACCACATGAGTTTCCACCGCTAACCGATCTTCCGGCGGCGTTTCAAGATTCGAAATTTCACGGATTCCCAACAATGAAAAATGTAACGTGCGTGGAATCGGCGTTGCCGTCATCGTCAGAACATCGACTGATTCACGAAACATTTTTAACTTTTCCTTGTGATGAACGCCAAAACGTTGTTCCTCGTCAATCACCACCAATCCAAGATTGTGAAACGAAACATCTGAAGAAACAATTCGATGAGTTCCAATAACAATATCAATTGTTCCGGCGGCGAGACGTTCGATAATCTTTTTTTGTTTCGCTTTTGTCTGAAAACGTGACAGAGCGGCAACCGTGATTGGAAATTCACGCATTCGTTCGGAAAATGTTTTAACGTGTTGTTCGGCAAGAATGGTTGTCGGAACCAAAACGGCAACCTGATAACCCGCGTCCACCGCCTTAAATGCCGCACGAATAGCCACTTCCGTTTTGCCAAATCCGACATCGCCGCAAAGCAACCGATCCATCGGACGTGGAAGTTCCATATCACGTTTAACAGCTTCAATGGCTAAGAGTTGATCGTTTGTTTCTCGAAACGGAAATAAAGCGTCAAATTCCCGTTGCCAGTCGGAATCGGCGGGGAATACAATACCGGGTTTGGCTTCACGGCGGGCTTGCAACTCAATCATCTCTTCCGCAAGATCAAAAACCGCTTCCTGAACCTCTTTTTTGTGACGCGACCAAAGCGAACTGCCGATCTTGGCAAGTTTCGGTTTGTATTTATTGCCGGCAACATATCGCTGAACAAGTCCGATTTTGGAAATCGGTACGTAAAGTGCCTGAGTATCCGCAAAATCCAAATGAAGATGTTCCTCTTCCTGCTGCCCTTTCATTAATGTTACAATACCGCGGTAACGAGCGATACCATACGCAACATGAACAACAAAATCACCCGGTTTAAGATCAAGAAACGAATCAATAACCTGTCCAAGCTGACGGCGTTGCGGACGACGTATTTCGTGCCGCTCCAATAATTCCGATACAGAAAGCAAAAGAATCGCGGAATGAGAAACAGAAAACGGAATACTCGGAGACGGCGGATGTTGTGTCTTTTTCGTTTTTGGTTCTTTTTTTGTACTTTTAAACTCTTGTGTTTTGTTTTCTGTTTTCTGTAAAAGTTTGAATCCGGAGGAGAGCCGTCCTTTGATGAAATAAAGTCTTGATTCTTTTACGGGTTTCAGATCGACAAATAATTCGGTGAGACGTTTGATTTCCGCTTCTGTTGGACAAAAGAGATAGATTTCCTCCTGATCGCACAAATTGAGTTCACGGCATACCGTTTCGATATTTCCGTGTACCCGTTCTACCGATGTAACCGGCAAATGAACATGAACATCCTCCACCCCTTCGGCAAGATTGGAAAAACTTGCCGTCGGATGCTGCATAATTCGCCGCATTGTTGCGGAATAGTCAAGAAGATTTACGCTCACACCTTTATCCGTAACTGTTATCTGTTCTATCTTTTTTGTTG
>JAIROD010000098.1 GCA_031257725.1 Planctomycetaceae bacterium
GTTGCGTCGGCGATAGCCGACTTGCCCCTGTTTCCCGCTGGCAATCGGTTTCCAAACCGGTCGGAAACACCAATGGCCCAATCGAATCTGATTCACTGTTGCCTAGCGGCAACGCAACCTTTCGGCGAAAGGTTGCCTACCATCGAATGACCAATCTACTGAATAATTACGGAATAGTTAAAAAAAAAATATTTCACTGATATATTACGAATTATTAGAGATTCCCAGTTAATAGTTAACGACGGGGGTTAGCCCGTGTTTGGGGGTTAAGTCGAACAACGCGGGGCAAGCCCACGCCGTTAACTTTCGGTAATTCTGAATTATTTAGAGATTCCCGTTCAATATTCAAATGTCCGATTTTTCAAGCCCGCCACACTCTCAACTCTCCGCTGTTATCAACTAAAAAATGGTATGGATTACGATTACGATTCGGAGACGGATTCCAAATGTTTCGCAATTCGGGCATAGAGATCGAGAATATTTTGCCATTGGACGGCAGAAAGTGAAACTCTCGCATCCTCCCCACCTTCTTCACCACCTTTTGATTCCAACGGTTCCGTATGAACAGTTGCCGTCAGATAACGTAACCGAATAAGAATGTATTGGAGAAATTCCAACAGTTGAGCCAATTGACGCGGCGGAATATCCAACGGCGGATCAGGCGGTGCTAATAAATGGAGCGGTGCCAACTCCTCCTTAAAAAGACCACGAAAAATTTCAACCTCAAATAAATGTGAAGAAAGTTTGTCGATGTTTGATCCTTCCATAGAGCGTTCAAGAAAGTGAAACTCCTCACCGTCAATACCCATCGGTACCGATAACGATTGATCTTCCCGATTCAATTTCGCAAGACGTGCGGCAATCTCATCTGTTGAACCAAAAATCAATACAGATCGCCCCACCGAAATAATATCCCCAGGACGAAGCCGCCAAACATGAACCACCTCTCCGTTCACCCGCGTCCCATTGGTACTTTGAAGATCCGTCAGGAGAATCACTCCATCGTTTTCATGAATTTTCAAATGGTAACGGCTAACCCGTTCATCGTTTAACTGAATAAAATTACCCTCTTCGCGTCCAATAGAAACCGGCGTCGCGATCTGATGAAACGCTTTTCCCCGTTCAGGACCATCCAAAATTCGAAGCGTAACTAAAGCCATAACATCAACAAAATAGAGAATCAAAACAATTCTAAATTTCCAGACCCATTACCGGATTTCAAAACCAACCGCCGTAATATTCCTAAATATCCGCAATAAAATCAAAACCAACTCCACCTGCTTCAGGAACCGTCTCCGATTTCATAAGCAATATTACGAAAAGTCAATTTTATGCAATTTTACAAAAACAATCAACAACATCTTCCATCTTTTTTCCAAAAACTTGTTTCGGGGGCTATTCTCCTCCCCTTGTCTTTTTGAGATAATTGGGTAAACTAATCAATGTAAACTGTTGTTTCAAACACAAGTTTTATTTTTTACCACCAATCACTCTCACATCGAATAGATCGAAAAATGAATTTTAGAATTAACAAAAGTCTGTTGTTCTCCGGTATTCTTACACTTGTTCTTCTTGCCCAATCCGGTTGCGGGCAGAAACAAACACAAGATTCCGCCGGTTCAGCCGCAATTCCAAAAACGGAAGTTGTTGTTGATAAAGTTGGTCAGGAAGATGTTCAACATTATATGTATGTTCCGGGACATACCGTTCCCTATCAATTGGTTGATATTCGGGTGCGTGTTGCCGGTTATCTGGAACAATTGTTTTTTTCACCCGGTGCTATCGTCAAAAAAGGCGAACGATTGGCGTTGATCGAACAGGATCAGTTTCAAGTCGCCCTCGACGCTGCAAAAGCAGAACTGGCATTGAATGAAGCCAAAGCCGCCCTCGCCAAATCCAATCTCGAACGCGCAAAACAACTCGTCGAAACCAAAACAATCTCAACCGAAGAATTTCAGTCCCGACAAGCTGAATTTCAAACCGCTCAAGCCTCCGTCGAACTCGCCAAAACTTCCGTCCGACGCGCCGAACTCGACCTCCAATACACCGATTTGAAAGCACCAATCACCGGTAAAGGAACAAAAAATCTCGTCGATATCGGTAATTACGTCAGCCCAACCGGTTCCCAGTCCGTCGTGATGTCCATCGCCCAACTCGATCCGATTTATGTTGACTTTTCCATCAGCGACGTGCAATTTATTGACTTGAAAGAACGGATGGGATTCCGTGAAAAATTCAATGAGGCAACACAAAATTTGACCGGAACAGAAATAGATAAAACAGAAACAAATAAAATAGAAAATTCCGAAAACAAAGAACCGGACAGCAAAGAACCGGAAAATCAATCGCCGCAAAATAACGAAACGGAAAGTGCGTATCACGGAACAATTGATGTTGCACTATCAACCAGTGTTGATGTGTTGTCCGCCGATTTTTCATTTAAGGGTAAAATTGTTGCTTTGGTTGATAACCGAATTGATTACAATACCGGACAAATTACTCTTCGCGGCGAGTTACCCAATCCGTTGCTTAATATCAATGGGCGTGACGACTACATGATTTATCCCGGTCAGATTTGTCGTGTTCGTATTCCTTATGAAAAGGATAAAAATGCTATTCTGGTTCGAGAAGAAGCAATCCAAACCGACCTCGATACAAAATATGTTTTGCTCGTGAACAAGGAAATGTTCACCCCAACCGACCGCTTCAATCAACCTCTCAAAGGTAAAGATGGTAAACCAATTCCGGCATACGAAACGGATGTTGTGAAACGGCGGGATATTAAAATCGGCAGACTGCTCGATTCTCAAATGCGAATTGTTCTGGAAGGTCTCGATCCGGGTGAAACTTATATTGTCAAAGGACTCCAGCGTGCCAGAATCGGAATGGAGGTTGCACCCATTACGCTGGAACAATACAACCAACGCCGAAGTGAAGAAGCCGGAACAATAACAAATGAAACCGCCGCCGTTGCCGAAACAACCGCAAACGGAATGACCGACAAAAAAGAAGAACCGGAAACAACGGAATCAACAAAAAAGGAATCAGCAACCGAACCCAAAGCAGAATCAGAACCGGAAATGCAACAGTAATTCAGAATGTGATTCCTTGCGTTTAGGGGCGTAATCCTTGTGTCCCTTATGTTTAAAATGGACAGACATGAACATTTTTTAACACAAAAATCACAACATTTTTCACAAAGAACACAAAGATTGGGGAAACGAAAGAAAAAAATTAGGGGAATCTCAAATAATTCGGGATTTACCGGAAGTTAACGGCGTGGGCTTGCCCCGCGTTGTTAGACTTAACACCAAAACACGGGGTAAACCCCGTCGTTAACTATTAATTTATTAATTTATTAGTTAATAGGTTGAAAATAAAAAATTGAATTATTGTAATATTTCAGTGGAGTTTTCGTGTAACGGTCTATTTTAAACACGAAATACACGAAATTTCACGAAACACACAAAAATTATGTGAAAATAACAACAGAAATCTTTTTTGTATTTTTCGTGTTAAGAAGGTTAAAACAAAAGAGACAATGACTTTTTCGTTTGGTTGTTAACGGCGTGGGCTTGCCCCGCGTTGTTAGACTTAACACTAAAACACGGGGTAAACCCCGTCGTTAACTATTAATTTATTAATTTATTAATTAATGGGTTGAAAATAAAATATTCTGATTATTTCAGAATTTTGGGGGCATCAGTGATTGGAGAATAATGCCAATTTTCGTCCCGTTAGGGACGCCCTATTGGTAGAAAACAGTATAACCAAATGATCCGCGTCCCGTAGGGACGCAATGTTGGTGAAATTGTAATATATCAGTGGAATTTTTCGGAGATTGAAGTTTATTTTTTACCACCCCTGCCCCTCCGAAGGAGGGGAATAATTCCCCTCCTTCGGAGGGGCTAGGGGTGGTCATTCGGAGGAAACGACTGAGTAGTTAAAAAAAAAATATTCCACTGATATATTACCAAAATAAAAATAATTCTCTTCCCACATAATTTCTAATACCGTTTGTCCGCACACCAAACAAAACTTCGCAGATTATCGGATATTTCCGGTTATTTTTCAATATCGACGTTGTTTTTTCCTGATTGTTCTGGAATTTGTGGAGTTTTGTTAGGGAGATTGGGGGGATTAGGGACATTAAGGATATTGAGGACAATTTTTTTTGACGATCAACTTGCCGCTATACTGTCTTTGGGTTAAAGACAACCGTCTTGGGAGCGTTTGTTGTTCGGGGGCGTTAATAATCGAAAGGAACGATAAAAACAATTCCGTCCCGCTAGGGACGATATATTAGTAAAATTTATTGATTGATTCCTGATTCTACCAACATGTCGTCCCTAACGGGACGGAATTGTTAATCGACAACCTTGGCTACCAATATGTTGTCCCTAACGGGGCAGAAAAACGAACATTCTATGCGACTGAATAGTTTAAATCACAAAAAAATCTCTGTGTTCATTGTGTATCCTGTGGCTGTTGTCTGAACGATGATTTATTTGATTTTTGTGATTATTATGATTTTGAAAAATCGTGAATTAATGATTAAAAAATCATCCTAATCATACAAAACAACCAATATCATGCCGTTGACAGTATAATTGTCTCTCTTTTATAAATGAGAGTGAGTAGTTACAATGATTCAAAATTGATTTGTTCCCTTAGTCCCTATTGTCGTTTATGTCCCTAAATTTTTGGGAATCTCTCCTTATTCAGAATTTACCGCAAGTTAACGGCGTGGGCTTGCCCCGCGTTGTTCGACTTAACCCCCAAACACGGGGTAAACCCCGTCGTTAACTATTAATTTATTAATTAATGGGCAGAAAATAAAAAATTGAATGATGAGAGAAGCCCTTTTGTGTAGGGACGAAAGATATTTATTATTAAATATTAAAATGAAGCCTGAAGTAATACTTTATACAGATGGTGCGTGCAGTGGTAATCCTGGTCCTGGTGGTTGGGGTTTTATTCTGCGTCATCCCAAGAGCGGTAAGGAAATAGAACGTTCCGGCGGTGAGGCGGCAACAACCAATAATCGTATGGAATTGCTTGCGGTGATTGAAGGGCTCAAAGCACTCACCAGACCGACCAGTGTAGAATTAATCAGCGATTCCCAATATGTTCTTCTAGGTCTTAAAGAATGGATGCCGCGTTGGAAAGCAAACGGTTGGAAACGCAAAGCACGTGAACAATCGTCATCGCTCAAAAATATTGAACTTTGGCAAGAACTTGACCGCCTTGTATTGCAACACCGGATTAAATTTACGCATGTAAAAGGTCATACCGGTCATCCCGAAAATGAACGTTGTGACAAACTTGCGGTCAATGCCGCAAAACAATTTCAACGTTAAAAATTTGCCGTATCTATTCAGTGGTTTGGTTGTCTTTCCGAATATTCCCGTCCCGTTAGGGACGACATCTTGGTAGAAAACGGTATAACAAAATGATCCGCGTCCCGTAGGGACGCAATATTGGTGA
>JAIROD010000112.1 GCA_031257725.1 Planctomycetaceae bacterium
ATTGCTTTTTTAGTTTGAACTGGCGTTTTAATTTAACATGAAAACATTCCGCGTCAAGAGGGGATTACCTTCGGGAATAGAATTGTTGTTTAGGCGTGCGAATTTGTGTCCTCAATGTCTCAATGTCCTTTCTGTTTCCAATGTCTCTTAAAAAAACTTTTTGTCCTTAACTCTACCGGGCATTTTTAATAGACCTTTTCCTTAACCCCTTCAACCTTCTCCCTAAACCATGAACATTGAACCACTAAGGCGAACAAGTCGCACCAAGATGCCGTAACAGACAATCTTGGTGCGACTTCATCGCCTTGGCGGTAAAAAAATAAAAGTATAAAGTAAAAAGTAAAAGTTACCTGATGTAGGTTTTTTCATTTCAAGTTAGATAAAAGGTCTATTCTTATGTTGCTAAGGTTGTTTTGTCTAATCGTTTTGTCTAATCGTTTTGTTAGGAAAATCAGGTGGAAAATAAGGTTGTTGGAATTGCATTTTGGGGTTAGCGAAAAGGTCTATTGTTAATTGAACAGCCAGCCGGAAAGATAACGTTCACCAGTATCCGGCAAGACAGCAACGATTTGTTGACCGGCATATTCGGGTTGCTTACTCAATTCCAATGCGGCATGTAACGCCGCACCGGACGAGATTCCAACCAATAAACCTTCACGCCGTGCTACAGCACGGGCAGTGGCTCCGGCTTCTTCGGAAATGACCGGAATAATTTCATCAATAATCTCTGGATTCAAAACCGACGGAATAAATCCCGCACCAATACCCTGAATTTTATGCGATCCCGGTAAACCACCGGAAAGTACCGGCGATTCCGCAGGTTCCACCGCAATAATTTTAATATGAGGTTTCCGCTTTTTCAGTACTTCGCCAACTCCCGTAATTGTTCCGCCGGTTCCAACTCCTGCAATAAAAACATCAATCCGACCATCCGTGTCATTCCAAATTTCCTCCGCAGTTGTCAAACGATGGTATGCCGGATTTTCGGGATTGTCAAACTGTTGCGGCATAAACGCCCCTCGAATATTTTTGACCAGTTTTTCCGCTTGAAGAACCGCTCCTTTCATTCCTAATTTACCATCCGTTAATTGAAGTTCCGCCCCATAAGCGGAAAGAAGTTTACGACGTTCCAAGCTCATAGTGTCCGGCATGGTCAAAATCAGACGATACCCCTTCACCGCCGCAACTAATGCAAGACCGATACCAGTGTTACCGCTGGTTGGTTCAATAATCACGGCACCCGGTTTCAACGTTCCCGATTTTTCCGCCGCCTCAATCATTGCAATCGCAATACGGTCTTTAACACTCCCTGCCGGATTAAACGATTCAACCTTCACTAAAACTTCAGCTCGACCCGTATTTAATTTGTTAATCCGAATAAGCGGTGTTTTACCAATTTTTTCCAAAATGTTTGTAAGAATATTAGCCGTCATCGCAATCTCCTTATGTATCTATTCAGTCGTTTGGTTGTCTTTCCGAATATTCCCGTCCCGTTAGGGACGACATCTTGGTAGAAAACGGTATAACAAAATTATCCGCATCTCGTAGGGAGGCAATATTGGTGAAATTTATGCTTGGTGTTTTTCTACCAATATTTCGTCCCTAACGGGACGAGCGTTTTTAATCGACATCGTTTTCTAGCAATATGTTGTCCCTAACGGGACAGAAAAAGAAACATTTATCCCGACTGAATTTCTGTTAAGAGGCGGCAGCGGCATCTTCGAGGATGACTTTTAAATTTGCCGCCTGCTGCAAACCGACCAGCCGATTGATGATCTGACCATCCTTGAACAGAACCATTGTCGGAACACTCGAAATATCATATTTAATTGCCAACGATTGAAATTGATCGGCGTCAACTTTAATGATTTTTGCGGTTTTACCGATTTGGGCGGCGAGTTCCTCCAGAATGGGGGCTTGCATCCGGCATGGTCCACACCATGTGGCAAAAAAATCAACCAACACAACTCCCGATTGAATCGCCGTATTAAACACCGCTTCCGATTCAATTATTAAAACATTTTCACTCATCACAAAACCCTTTCACTGTAAAATTTATTATTTTTAGTTTTAGAAATTCTTAAAATAATTAATCATTGGGCATCTTTCATCATTCAATTTTTTATTTTCAATCTATTTAATTAATAAATTAATAGTTAACGACGGAGTTTATCCCGTGTTTTTGGGTTAAGTCTAACAACGCGGGGCAAGCCCACGCCGTTAACTTTCGGTAAATTCTGAATGATGAGAGATTTCCCCTTGTTGTGATTAACATAAAAATATTGTTAATTTTCAAACCTGATTAACTATATCGACTGTTTTTTATTATAATCTAGTTTATGATTGACGTAAAGGGAAAGTAGGCGGGGAAAAATTTTTTCTATTCCGCGTTCATTGTTGAAGTTTTTTGAGTAGTTTTGTCATAATATTTTAAGCAATGGGCAATTGTATCTATTTCAGTGGTTTGGTTGTATTTCCGAATCTTCCCGTCCCGTTAGGGACGACCTCTTGGTAGAAAACGGTATAACAAAATGATCCGCGTCCCGTAGGGAGGCAATATTGGTGAAATTTATGTTTGGTGTTTTTCTACCAATATTTCGTCCCTAACGGGACGAGCGTTTTTAATCGACATCGTTTTCTACCAATATGTTGTCCCTAACGGGACAGAAAAAGGAACATTCACCGCGACTGAATAGTTACAAAAA
>JAIROD010000146.1 GCA_031257725.1 Planctomycetaceae bacterium
GACGGTAATTGCGATTCGTTGAGAATCACCGGCACCGTCGGAAAATAGGGAACTTCGTCGGGATACCATTCGTCACTGCGAATTTTCATCTTGGAATTACCCGTCAACTTCACCACATCGTTAATACACCAATGCATACGGGACGCTTCTTGTTGCCGGAAAATCTGCATATCGCGCTCACTGCGAATAATTGTCGGCGTTAAAACAATCAGTAATTCATTCCGCTCACATTTTATCGAATTGTATTCGAAGAAGTGTTTGAGAACGGGGATTTTGTTCAAGCCCGGAATGCTTCGGTTGACGGTTTCTTTTTGCTCCGTAATCAGTCCGGCAAATACAATTGTTTGCCCGTCCAATGCCGTAACGGTTGTTTGGGCGTTTGTCGAATTAATTTTCGGCGCATTCAGTGCGGTTCCGCCGGAAACCATGATCGGAATACCATCGTCAACAGAACCAAGACTCGACCTTTCAACGTAAACCCCCATAACAATCTGCCCGTCCGCTGTAACACGCGGTATAATATCAAGAATCGTTCCAACCGGTTCATAGACAACATCAGTGGTCATATTGTCGGCATAGCTTGCGGCGTTCGCGCTTGATACGCGAGGAACTTTCTGCCCTACATTGATTGTTGCCCGCGTATTGTGCAATGTTGTGAGAAATGGTCGGCTTAATACGCGAAGTTTACCTTGTTCTTCCAACGCCCGAACCAAAACACTCACCGATTCACTTGATGCGGAAAACGTAAAACCTCCAATACCGCTTGTAGTTGCCCGCCCCGTTCCAAGACTGGTAATTCCTTGCGTCCCGACAGTTCCGGTTCTGACCGCTCCAAGCGGTAATTTCTGATTCGGATCGCCAAAAAGAAAACCGGGAGTCAACGCTCCTTCGCTCAGTAAACTCCGGTCAAAAAGCAATGAATCCTGAAGCCCCAATTCAATTCCCCGATCACGATTATTATTCATTCGGACTTCCGCAATCAGAACCTGAATCGCCACCATGAGCGGACGTTCATCAAGTTCCTGAACCATTTTGCGAATCTGATCATAATAACGCGGCGTCGTACTGATAATCAGCGAATTGGTGGTGTCATCGGCAACACAGACAATTTCTTTTCTATACTGTTCTTGCGGACTATGCGGCAAATACATACTGCTGTTCTGAATTTCGAGTTGCCGTTCGCTTGCGGCGTAATTGTTGATGATCGTTGCAATTTCCGATGCCGGAGAATTAAGCGGTTTGAGAATCATAACCTTACGGTTATTCATATTCTCTTCGTCAAGACGAATCAGCAACGCCTCAACAATCGTCATATCGCCTGCGCTGCCGCATGCAATAATACTGTTGGTTCGCGGATCCGTCTGAAACCGCACGGAAACCAACGTACTTTCCCCTTCTTCAATACCGGGTCGAACGGTTGCCATCTGCGAGGTTGCCTGTGTTCCGCCGCCGAATCCGCCGCCGCTGGTGGAAGTTTGAGCGAATAATTGCGTGAGAACGGTCGTCAACGTATAAGCATCGCCGTTGACCAACGTAAACACCTTAATCTGTGATTCCGCCGCCGGAAGTTGATCGAGTTGCTTGATCAACGCTTCGATCAACGACATACTTTTTTCCGGCGCAGTAACAATTAACGTATTACTTCGGGTATCGGCAACAACACGAACATCGTACAAAACGTTTGCCCGTAGTAAATTGCCGTCTTTGTCGATTGTTTCCATCGAGATCATCGGACTCCGTGTCCGCGTGTTTTGGGAACCGCCCGCTCCGCCGCCAAAACCTCCGCCAAAACCGCCGCCGGCTGCTGATGTTGTTGTTCCTGAAATAGCGTTTTGCAGGGTTGTTGCCAATTCCGACGCCATCGCATTTTTAAGCGGAAATGTTTTAACAATATTGGTCGCCTCACTGCCTTCCGAATCAAGCCGTAAAATCATGTTGGTGATTTCAAGCATATCACGGGGATTGGCTTGAACAATTAATGCGTTGGTTCGGGCATCGCTGACGATGTTGACCTGCGTTTCCAGACCCTGATTAATACCAATCCGGTTGGTATAAAACTGGGTGATTTGAGTTTGCAACATATCCGATGAAGCGTTTTTGAGATGGAAAATCTGAAACTCCGTTTCCGGTGCGACCGGCGTGTCCAGTTTGGCAATCAGTTCTTTGGCGGTATCAATACTTTCCTGTTTACCAATGATCAAAATCGTGTTCGGTTTAATAAGCGGCAACATCGTAATATTGCCTTTTCGCGCTACATAAACCTGTAAATAAAGTTGCTGAACCATTTGGCTAATCCGATAGGAATCCGCATGTTGCATCGGAACCAACTCGATAATCGGTTCATATTCCAAACTCATCGTTTCTACCTGCCGAAGAATCTCCATAATAACCGCAACATCATTTTTCGGTCCCTTAATCACCATCTGCTCCATACCTTCAATAATGTCAATCTGAACCGGTCCAACAATACCTGCGTTTATCGGTACGGCATTTTGTGCAATATTATTCTGTACCGTATCATTTTGTGCCAACCGATTATTGGGCGTTGCCGTATTAGGCGTTACGAAAGCGGCGGAAGGCTGATCGCTGTTACGTTGAAGTGTCGGCGCGTTGGGCGGCAGTTTTTGCGTTTCACGATTAATAATTTGCGCTGCACGACGGAATGTCCCGCTATTGAATTGTTGTATCGGGATAAATTCAGCGTTCTCCTGAGAATCCAATAACCGGACAATTTGCCGGCAACTTTCAACCATCGGAGCGGAACCAATAATCGTTATAATACCGTTCTGACGATCAACGGAAAGTTCAACATCGGTTCCGTCTTTCACCGGAAGACGGAAACGTGAAAGATTTGTTGACGCTTCAACGTTACGAACCGGCACAAAACGTTTGCCTAATTTCTCAATAAGTTTTCGCTCAAACGTTTCGGAATTAACATTTTGAAGACGATGATTTTTCGTAATCGATTCGGCGGCAATTAATCGGGTAGGTGTTGCGGGAGCTGCGGGCGGAGTTTGCGGCGGTAACGGTAATATCGAAGGAGTGGGAACTGCCGGACCCGTCATAGCCGGACCCGTCGCAGTCGGAATCGTCTCAACCGGAACCGCCTCAGCCGGAATTGTCTCAACCGGAATCGTCTTAACCGGACCCGTCGCAGTCGGAATCGTCTCAATCTGAATCGTCTCAGCCGAAATCGTCTCAGCCGGAACCGTCTCAGCCGGAACCGTCTCAGCCGGAACCGTCTCAGCCGGAACCGCTTCCGTTGGAATTGTTATTGTTGGCGGAACGGTGGAAACGGTAGGAATCGGTTTCACTACGGTTGTCTCCGGCAATACCGGTGTGCTAAATTGAATGGGCGGCGATTGCTTTGATTCTTGAGGATGTGACGCAAGAAGAAAAGGCGATGACATCGAAGATGGCAACGGTTGCGGTAATGAATATTGACCAAATATCGAGTGTTGCGCTGTAATCGGAATGGTTGTCGGGATTGGTGTTGCCGAAGTGGGCGCAACGGGAACGGTTGTCGGCAAAGCCGATGTTGCCGAAACAACCGCAGGCTGAATAGTTGTTGCAGGAACAACCGCAGACTGAGCCGTTGCAACCGGAGCCGCTGTTACCGGAATTGTATCCATAGCAGGCGGAAGTGGAACAACCAGATTGGAACGTCTGGTCATTGTGGCGAGTCCCGATTGATATGTTGTCAACGGAATGGGTTCAACCGGTTCATTTTCCGCAGTGGTTGGGAAAAGATATTGTATTTGCCGAATTGAAGTTTGTGGGGTTTGGGAGTTATAAACCGATTGGTGAATGGAGGTTGTATCCGATATCGGCAATCCTCCCATTTGAACAATTTGCCCGAACAGGGATGAGCGGTTTGTCAAAACAATGACCGCACAAAATCCCAAAACAGCCAAGTTGTTTAATATGAAATAGATGATTCGTTTCATGATCATTCTTCCTTGAATGGATACTTTGCTGAAAATCCTATTGAGATTATCGGTTAAAACAATTATTCTCATTAAAATGTTTTGGAAAAATACATAAAATTTTCCGATTATTTTGATTTTAATGAGATTGATTGAAAATTGGGAATCTCACATCATTCAGAATTTACCGAAAGTTAACGGTGTGGACTTGCCCCGTATTAACCCCCAAACACAGGGTAACCCCGTCGTTATAAACTGCGACCATCTGTGTAATCTGTGGATAAAATAAAAATAGATACTTCCCAAAAACTTCATCGTCTGCTCGTAACGATTCAGTCGGCGATCTTGGTGTTGCCTACCATCGAATGACTAATTTACTGAATAGACCTTTTTCCTAACCCCTTCAACATCCACAGCACCCCATGAACGTTGTGGTAAAAACATAAAAGGCAACTTCTAAAAACCTATTTTTTGTAATATATCAGTGGAATTTTTCGGAG
>JAIROD010000169.1 GCA_031257725.1 Planctomycetaceae bacterium
TCTTTACCTTTTACAATTAAAATTGTCCTGTCGTCATGATTTCCTTTTGACCAGAAATCAAGCCATTTGAGTAAGGTGTCCGCTTTTTGTTGCGCTGTTTTTGTTTTATCGAAAAGAGCGGGACAACCGTTTG
Source organism: Planctomycetaceae bacterium (assembly GCA_031257725.1). Classification (GTDB taxonomy): domain Bacteria; phylum Planctomycetota; class Planctomycetia; order Pirellulales; family Thermoguttaceae; genus WRKP01. Next base: position 134 of record JAIROD010000169.1, read on the forward strand.
GTTCTTCTTCACAACCGTTTTTGAGTTTCTGTTCATAAAATTCAAGCCAACGCTGTTCATCGGCAACCGCCGCTTCCGACGGAAAAAACGGATCCGTAATTCCGTCCGTAACAAAAAGCATCGCCTCAAACGTTTCACAAAATGAGAAACGTAACCGTTTGTGAATTGTTTCGGCGGTGATTTCATCTTTCATGGTCAGAAATTTCGTTTGACCTGCAAATTCACCGCCGTCCGGTTCGCCAAGAACCCATACCCGATTCGTTTCGTTCCAACGCAAAATTGCCGCACCGCCGTCGCCAAGCCAATACGAAATAATAAACCAGCATTTCAGATTCTCAAAATACCGAAACGCCGCACAAAGTAATGTTGTATGATAATCTTTCGTTTCAGCGTCCTTTTTTTCGGCTTTTCGTTTTTGGGCTTCATCGTGAATGGCCATATAAGCCGCGTAAACTGCGTTATGAAAAATATTACCGAGTTTATTTGTTTCAATATCTTCATTATAAGAAAACATCGGCTGTTCAACATTATTTTTCCTTTTCCGCAACGTATTCTCAATCCAGACCGGAAGCGAACCGTCAAATTCGTTATTTAAATTTGTTCGGAGACTGGAAATAACAGTATGGCAGGCAAGTTCGGAACCTTTTCGTGAAAATTTTGCGCTGCCCGCACCGTCGGCAACCGCAACAAAATTCCAACCGGTTTCTTTGTCAAATTCAAAATGGAAACAATCATCACGCGGTTTGCCGACATGGGCGTGAGAACGTCCGCGCTGACTTGCTGCAATAATTTCAAGACTTTTTGCCGGAGTCGTCGAAAATATCCCATGTTTGGCAGGAATATAATCAACTGTTTCACCGCGACTATCCGAATCCTTGTTCTGATAACCTTCATAATCCGTAACAGGTAAATTTTGCCAAAGGTCTCGCGGGTGCGGATTGATCAAAAACGGCTTTGGATATTGAGAATAAGGAACTTCATCGTGTCCCGCGTCTTTAATCTTTTTATCTTCTTTTTTGAAACATAAATTAAGAAAAGTATCAACATTGTCTTTCGAAATTCCTTTAATTGTAATTTTATTTCCTTCGGTAATTACTTCAAATCCTCTGTTACCGAAAGAAATATTAGGTTTAGGATCAATGATTTTCAAATCTTTTGCAAGAGGCGTGAAATCAATAACAAGTTCATAAAGAACACCGACAGAACCGGCATGAATATTCGTTTCGTCAATTATTTTCATTATTTGCCGAGTAAAATAACTTTCAGGACGTTCATCGCCTTCTTGAATCCGGTATTGGAAAACAACAGCAAGTCCCCCTTCCGTTTTAGGTGATTGCTGAGAATACACAGGTTGCGTTATTGATTGTCTTGAGGCGGACAAACCATTATTTAACGTTTCAATTTCGTTTTTATTAGACGGCGTATCATTCACTCCGTCCAAATTACGATTTGACGGCTTCGGCATTTCAATACTATTTACCGCAGGACGCTTCTTTTGCGTATGCGGGTCTTTGTAGGTATCCATATTATCTTTTTTTCGTAAGGAATAATTTCTGTAAAGCAATACTGCAACACAAACAATCACAATCACTACCACTACAGCAGCAATAATAATCAATGATAGGTTTGCTGCAATCCATTCAATTACTTTACTGAACAATTGATCATGTGAATCTATTGTTGACTCTACGTGGTGTTCTTGAGTTGGCATCGAAGGTATTAAATTACTAAGTTAAAGTACCAGATTAATTTCACTCGGCGGAGGCGGTAACTCTTCATGAGTTGAATCGGTTGTTTGGCTTTGGTGACTGACGGCTGTCGAGACCCATTGCCAGAATTTTGCAAACGAATTACTATCCATCGTATCAAGCGAAACAACATCCGGCGTGATTTTTCGTAACGGTTCGGTTTTTGCTTTGGGTCCGGCGGCGCAAGCGACAATCCGTGCGAAACGGTATTTTTTAAGTTGTTCCGCCATATCGTTGAACAATTTTGTATCAGACGGTGAGCCGTCAGTCATAATTACTGCAAACGGCAGCCAGTCGCCTTTTTGTTCTGAAGTTGTTTTAATTACTTCTTTGTTATACTGTGTCATGAGCAATTCCAGTGCCTCGCCGAGATTGGTCGGCGACGTTTCCGGCGTATCAATATTTGGTAACGAAAATCTATCCAGTTCCGTTAAAGGAACAAGAATTTTTGCTTCGCGATCAAATGTGATAATACTCAAATAAACAGTTTCCAGTGCGTAAGGATCGCGGCTCAAACTTGACAGTAACGCCCGAAGCCCTGTTTTCACCGCTTCAATCGGTTCCCCTCGCATCGAACCGGAAGTATCCCAAAGAATATAAATTGGTAAACGCCGCATAATGATTTAGTTGCAAATTAGTGTTGCTAAAAATGTTAAATGTTACTTTCTGTTTGTGTCTCTGTAAGAAACTTTAAAATTTGTTCCGATTTTTTATCTCCTTGTTCCGCTGCTTTGCGATACCATTTCTTTGCTTCCTCTATATCTTTTGTTGTACCAAGACCGTTCAGATATAAATATCCTAAGTTTCTCTGCGCAACGGTCAGTCCTTGCTGGGCGGCTTTTAAAAAACATTCCATCCCATTTTGTTCATCCCGATTGACTCCCATACCCTTACAATAACACCATCCCAAATTGTTATAGGCATTTACATTTCCCTGTTCGGCTTGCCATTGATACATTCTAAATTGTTCTTCTTTTGCCGCTTCGGTAATCCAGACACTTAAATCATTCAATCCGTAACTGGTAAAATTCGCTTTCGGAACGCGAAATGCCGAATCCCCCTCCCGTTTGGTCTCTGTATCCCAAACAGGGGCAACTGTAAATAATTTTATTGTTACTCCTTTTTTTCTTCCATCAAGAACTACATTATACAACGCATTTAATTCTTTATGTACATATTCTTCAATATTACCGTACTCATTTTCTATATCATCTTTGTATAAGTCCCAAGCCGTCCAAACGATCCCAACTTTTTTCCATTTGTCTTGATTTATAAGCATTCGAATCGGTTCTTCGTAAACAGCTTCGTTTCGCCAACGTACTCTTCCATTAGATTCGCCGCGAAAGTGTTGGAGATTCATCACAAAAATAATAATACCGGCACTTTGAATATATTTTAATAGCGTTACAAGATGAGTGTCTTGTATCTCTTGCTTGTAAGTATCCTCTAGGAATAAACCTTTTAAGTCCTGACCGGCAGAATCAATAAGTTTAACGGAAACTTCTAATTTGCCCAAATGCAGTATCCAATCCAAATCAAATTTCGTTCCCTGTTCTGTGCTTCGTACCCATTGTCCTTGATTCAGGTCGGCAAAAACATCATTAACGTATTCTTTTGTCTGCCAATTCTTCGGTTCAAGATAACCGCAACTATCATTGTTGCCCTCTGTATCAGGACGAACAGACATTCGTTTTGCCCAAACCGTAGATAACACAGTCTTTCCTGAACCGCTTATTCCGATTATTGCTAAATTTGTCATTATATCCTATTTTTTTGTAACTATTGTATGATTCGGCACAAAAATGCACGCATCTAATGTACTCAAACTGTAAATAAAATAAATTATCAAATTTGTAAGTCCTTATTTATCAATAGTTTATGTCAATTTAAAACAGGGAAAATTTTTGCGATTTTTGACCACTCAAAATTGGCGAACATATCCCCATTATCAAGGAAAAATAGGCTATTTTTTGATTTTTGTGTATCTGTTAT
>JAIROD010000180.1 GCA_031257725.1 Planctomycetaceae bacterium
CGTGCCGCTTCTCTCGCCGCTTGTACCGCGGGCAACAGCAATGCGATTAGCACGCCGATAATCGCAATTACTACAAGTAATTCGACCAGCGTAAAACCGTTTCGGTATTCGGTTCGGCGAAATGCTGAACAAAAATTACCGACAACACATAGCACAAAATAGGCTATGAGACTTGCCGCGAAAAACGGCAAAAGGTTACAAAATGTTTGTAACATGGTTTTTTCTCCTTACAAAAAAAGGATGTTAAATATTTAACAGATTACAACGTATAATCTGTTGTTGCTAAAAGTTTCATTATTTAGTGGAATGTTTTATTATTTAACGTTAAAAATAAAATTGTTTGTAATATATGTGGAATTTTTTTATCGCCCTGAAAGGGCACTCCGCATTAGCGTAGGGCATCGCCCTACGTTCTGATTCCTCGAAAACGAAAGCCCTGAAAGGGCGATAGCCTCTTGCGCCCTTTCAGGGCTTTTTTTATGTTGGGATTCGTTACGTAGGGCGTTGCCCTACGCTATTGCCGGTTGCCCCGTTGGGGCGAAATAATAACGACCCCCCCCTAAAAAATACGCAAACTTTATTACAAGCAAATGAATACTTACCCGTGAACAATTACAAAAATTCCGCTGATATATTACGGGACAACATATTGGTAGAAAACTTTATTTTACTTTTACTTTTACTTTTCCGGTTTTGCCGACATGACAACACCGTAAACAGTCAGTATTAACCCTGCAAGAACGAGCAGGTTAATTGTTTCATTAAAAAAGGCAAAACCGATTAGTGAGAGAACCAGAATTTGACTGACCGCAATCAGCGACGCCTGAACAGCAGTCGTCATTCGGAGTCCTTGAATCTGAAAGAAAAAGCCGATCATATTGCAAAGACCGGAAATCGGAATCACCGCCCACGCCCAATCGGGAACATCATGGAATCCCGTAACGCCGTGTTTTAGGAACAGGCAGGAGCCGAATGTTACAACGCCAACCCCCAACACAACACTCATCATAAGAGTTACCGGAAATGGTGCATAACGGCGTTTTCCCGTTTCCGGCGGGTGATTCTGAAAATCAAATCCTACCCATTGTGAAAATTGGAAAGAAAGCCATGCACTATTATCGTCATGCCAGTATTTGCGAATCACATAGCGTAAAATGATGATATAAATTGAATACGCGATTCCGGCAACCACTGTTCCTGCCGCAATCAGTAGGAAAAAACCGGTATTCGGCGAGGAGGCGATTTCCGTTCCCGATTCCACTGTTAGTTCTTTACCGACACTAAGTAAAATAACAGCGGTAATCAAAATCGCAATTGCTTTCTTTCGCCGTTGCGACAAGGGATCGCCGAGAAAATATCGTCCAAGAATCGCCACACCGAGCAGTGTTGACGATTGAATGAGCGGAACCGCGATAACAAGACCGATCACCGCATAACCAAGAACATGAAGGTGCGCCCCAATGAACTGGCAAAAAACCGCCGCAAACGCAACATAAAAAATTAACCGTTTGGAAATAAACCGGAAACGCCCCTGAGAAAAACGAAGCAATAACCAAGGTATCAAAATAAATAAACCAATCAACTCTTTGTAAAACAGAATCCAATCGTTATCGAGATTGTAATCGGTCAACAACCGAATGGTTGTGTTTGAAACGGCGTAACAGAATGTTGAGAGGAATGAAAAAAACGTTCCCGTCCAACGTTCCCGGCTTGAAACAACAGAAGGCAATAAAACCGGCTCGGTTGACATAAGGGGGTAAATGGAACGTTAAGGACAAATAGAACGTTAAGGACAAACGGAACGTCAAGAACAAATGAAACTTTAAATTTATTTTGTAACTATTTAGCAGCGATGAATGTTCATTTTTTTCGTCCCGTTAGGGGTATTGGGGGCAACATTTTGATAGGAGTGGAAAAGGTTATTTCAACAATCCGACGAGCGTTTGGGCGATTCGCGGGAGCGGCACCAATGATTCGGCTCCTCCTTTTTCGTAGGCTTCTTTGGGCATTCCGAACACCACACAGGTTGCCTCGTCTTGAGCGATACATCGTGCGCCGGCATCGCGCATGGCTTTCATTCCGTTGGCTCCGTCCGCACCCATTCCGGTCAACATGGCACCGATTGCTTTTCTTCCAACGTTTTTGGCAACGGAAAACATCATCTGTTCTACTGAAGGTCGGTGACCGCAACATAGCGGAGCGTCAAAACATCGGACACACCAGCCCATTCCCGAACGAACCACCTCCAACTGTTTACCGCCTTGCGCAATCAAAACACGTCCGTCATAAATCTGATCGCCGTCAGCCGCTTCCTTGACAATAACCTGAGCGAGACTGTTGAGCCGATCCGCAAACATTTTTGTGAATCCGGCGGGCATGTGTTGGACGACAACTGTCCCGATAAAATGTTTGGGGAGTCCGCAGATGACTTCGCGCAAGGCTTCGGTTCCGCCGGTTGAGGCTCCGATAGCACAAATCCGAGTTGAAAGTATTTGCCCTGCCGTTTTAGCCCCGATTATTCCGGTTCCGCTTGTTGGTTCATATTGTTTATGTTTCCAGTGAGAGACATTGGCGGTGGAAGCGATTTTGATTTTTGTTTTGAGTTCATCGATCATTTGATCGAGATTGCCGTCTTTGGGTTTGGCAACAAAATCAACCGCTCCGGCAGCCATTGCTTCAAGTGTTGTTTTTTGTCCGCGTTCTGTCAGACTGCTGACCATTACAGCGGGAATTGGGTATTGCGGCATCAACTTGCGGAGAAATTCAACACCGTTCATTTTGGGCATTTCGACATCCAAAGTTAACACATCAGGACGTAATTTGACAATTTCATCCCGTGCCTGATAAGGATCGGATGCTGTTCCGCAAACATTGATATTTTGATCTTTGGCTAGACCTTCTGAAAGAATACGCCGAACCAACGGGGAATCATCAATAATCAAAACACGGACGACTCGAGCCATTGCCAATCTCTCCAAATTAAAGAATCTAGGAAAATAATCCACAAACTACAAGATTATTTAAATTCTATTCGTCTCACAAAAAATTGCAAGAGGATAGAAAAAACATTCACAGCGTTCACAGGCTGGTTGTTAAATTAGGTTCTTTTTCGGCAACCCGACAGACTGCGGTTTGACGGCGGAAATCAGTTTTCGTGCCGGTTTTGTGAAGGGGGGAATCTCTCATCATTCAGAATTTACCGAAAGTTAACGGCGTGGGCTTGCCCCGCGTTATTCGTAACTATCTATTTTATTTTAACCTTTTTAGCGTGAAACGCGCGAAAATTTCGTGAAAGAGAATAACAGTGAGGTGATATTTCAGTGGAATTTGCCCCGCCGTATGGTAATTGTTTCAACAAACCTTATTTTCAACCTTATTTTCCTAACAAAACAACCTTAGTAGCACACAATCATCAAAAAACCAACCTTATTACCTTATTAAATAAAGAAGAACAATAAAGTAATAAAGTAATAAAGTAATAAGGTTAGTTTCTATTATTTCACTTGCTACTAAGGTTTTTTGTTAAATGGTTTTGTTAGAAAATCAGGTTGAAAATAAGGTTGAAACAATAACAAGATGT
>JAIROD010000188.1 GCA_031257725.1 Planctomycetaceae bacterium
AAAAATCAAAAAAAATCAACACAAAATTCTATAATTGAAGATTTTGAACTCCCTACCTGTAAGGTAGGGTATGTAAACTAGCGTTTAAAATGTATTGCAGATTTTTCAATTTTTTTCTCTTAACTTCTTGATTTTTAAGGAGATATACTATACACCGTCATCTTTTTATAGTTTTGAGTAAAGTTTGTTGAAATTTTGCCCAATCTCAATTTTGGGGAGGTGATGGAATAGATACAATCGAACAACTCACCTCTCATCTATCAATGAAGTTTGCAATCGTCGTTTTAACCAAACCTTATTTTCAACCTGATTTTTCTAACAAAACAACCTTAGGGCATCTCTAAAAATACTCCTCTTGCGTGGTATTTTTCAAGATTTATTTTTTTGTTATGATAAGATTTGTTTTGTTTTGTCCTTTTTTCCATGTTCCCTTTTGTTTCCCTTTTAATGTGCATTCCCATGTCTCACCCCTCATTTTTTGATTGTGAATATCAAGTAACTGTCTATTTTGTTTTAATTTTTTTAACACGAAACACACTAAATTTCACGAAACACACTAAAAATTACATAAAAATCGTAATATTTCAGTGGAATATTCCCAAACGTATCGTCATCGTTTCACAAAACCTTATTTTCAACCTTATTTTCTAACAAAACGATTAGACAAAAAAACTTAGTAGCAAGAGTCCTACCAGAAACCAAACCTTATTACCTTATTGTTCCTTTTTTTAATAAGGTAATAAGGTTTGTTTGTTGTGGGAACAATGGCTGCTAAGGTTTTTTGGTGAATGGTTTTGTTTGACATTAAGGTAAAAATAAGGTTTATTAAAGCAATTCTATTTGTTTTAGCAAATTCCACTGAAATATTACAATAAATCACAGTTCAAGACCCTTTTGCAACACTTTCCGTTCTCCACGAATCTATTAATCAATTGCCCTTACAGGGCGTTGATTTTTGGGGTAATCGAACCCGCCGCGATGCGGCGGGCTAGCCTATATTGCCCTTTCAGGGCGGAATACGACAGACTTTACATCAAGAGCAATTATTTTTGTCGCATTTAATTACAACGTAAAAATAGACAGTTACCTCGCCGACTTGTCCCTGTTGACGGCTGAAAATTAAAGACCAACAGCGTACAACACCATAACAAACCAACCGGCGCAACCTTTCGGCGAAAGGTTGCCTACCTTCCTCGACTGAATAGTTACTCCCGATGAAAAATAAAAGTAACTATTTAACGGCTGTGCCGTGATATATGCTGGAAATTACCGTGATATATGACGGCTGTCCCATGAAATATGATAGTTTGACGACAAAATAATTTTCTGTTCTGATATTTTTATATTTTTTCATAAAAATTATTTTTATTTTCCGTAATATCTTTACTTTCAAGAAGTTACGGCAAAAATAAATGGAATTTTGAATTGACCGACCCAAATTGTTAATGTTTTCTATCTTTTTGAACAATAATCTAATTATCCTTAAATTTTCAGATTATTCTGAAAGAGGTGTAACATGATAATGTATTCGGGTTAAATTCCGGTCATGTATTTTGAAATTCGGTTTGGCATGATTCTTGCATTTCAACAAATTTAATTGAAATACGAAATTAATGTATTTTTCGTATAACTTTGGCGGCGAAAGCCGAATGTTCAAGTGTAATTGAGTTATTGAGTAAAAATTACACATTTAACCCTTTTAAGAAAGGACAATCTCATGTTCATGCAAAACCTTTTTACCATGTTTGTCGGTCAGACAATTTTGATGCTGCTCAGTCTCAAACTGTTCAGTTTGCTCACCTCTTTTTCTGGGAAATGGCGTTTATTTCCTGAAACAAATTATGTTAAAATAGGCGGGGGGGGGGGGTAATCGAAGGGGTTTTACTCTTGTAGAACTTCTTGTGGTGATTGCGATTATCGGGGTGTTAATCGCTCTTCTTTTACCAGCCGTTCAATCCGCCCGCGAAGCGGCAAGACGAATGCAATGCAGCAATCACGAAAAACAAATTGGGCTTGCCGTTCACAACTTTCACGATTCGTGGAATAAACTTCCGCCTTATAATATCGGGTTAGTAAGCACATCTACCCCCCTGATAACAAACGGTTCTCTGGGATTCTTCGGAATTATTCTTCCTTACATTGAGCAGCAATCGCTATACGATGTGATCGCCAATAATCCGCAAGACAGCGCAGGAAATATCGGTTTCGCGGTTCCATTGGATAACACTTGGTGGGACAATTTACAGGAAGAACAACAAAACGGTTTCGGTTCAATTCCATTTGTGAAATGTCCGTCACGGAGAAGCGGAATACAAATGATCAAAGAACTTGACTCAAGTATTCCGGCTGCACTGCAACCATTTTATCTAAAAGGACCGCAAGGGGATTATGCAATTGTTGTATTCGATACCGCATGGCAAAATGTACCGACCGGCGGGATGGCGCGAATGAGTTCATCGACTGGGAACGGTGTGTTAGCCCCATCGACATCTGCATCCTCTTACAACAATTATATTAAAGAAATCCGTAGTCCGTTTCGTACTGCCGATCATACAAAACAAACAACAGGAACTGGAACAACAACTACTACTCTGGTATGGCAACCGCGTGATGATTTCAGTTATATTCCGGATGGTCTGACTAATCAGCTTTTGTTAGGAGAAAAATATATTCCGGCAAGTCGAATTGGTGTCTTGGCGTACAATCTGGCGTTTGACGGAAATACTTTAGTTTCATCCGGACTCGCTTCTAACACTTTTGCGCGACATTTGTTTCGATACGGCGCAAGTACAACGGTGACTTATATTGCAAGAGGAATTGATGAATCGCCGACAGTGAATCCTACCTCACCTTCATTTCCTCAATTCGGTTCCAATCACGCCGGTATTGTTAATTTTCTTATCGGTGACGGGTCAGTTCGTGCAGTTTCCACTGCAACAAATCGTGATATTTTGGAAGCTCTTGCTGATGGACAAGATGGAACGCCTGTTACTTTACCGTAATGTTTACTATAAATTGGGAGACGATTTTATGAAACTATCTTTTTATATTTTCGCATTGATTTTTCTGATGTTATCGGGATGTGGTAACAAAGTGAAAGTTGCGGGGCGTGTAACGTTTTCCGATGGGGAACCATTAAATACCGGACGTGTGGTTTTTGAGAACGATCAATTCTACTATTACGGTAATTTACAAAAAGATGGAACATTCAGTGTCGGCGTTTACAAGGATGGCGAAGGGATTCCTCGCGGAAAATACCGTGTTGCCATTGAGTATGCTTTTGTAACGACGCCGGAGGGACAACCAACAGAACAGTTATTAATTGCGGAAAAACACGTAAGTACTAAAACATCCGGTTTGGAATACGATATTCAAGAACGAACAACAAATATTCATATTACTGTTGAAAAACCGGAACCCCAAAACCGGAAACGATAACAAATTACGATTACTTGATCCACTCAAGTTTCACCGTTATACAGATGTTTGAAAATTTTTTTGTAAAAAATAGAGCGTAACATGTTTAATATTACAGTATTTTTTACAAATTGCTTCGAATTTTTTTAGTTTTGAAAGAATGTCTTTCAACAAGAAAATTAACCCCTAAATAGAAAGAGAAAATTTATGAACAAATTTTTTACCGCTCCGTTAATTATGGTGTTGTTTGGTATTTTACCTGTTATGGCAGAGGAAAAAATTCCAGACACACGGATATTTCAAGATGTTAAAACTGTTGAAGAAGTTCAGTTACTTATTGCCGGACTGAATAATGTTATTCAAACTCCTAAAACAACATTTCCTAAAACTGCGGCGGAACAACTTCAGATTCTCGAAAATAATGCAAACACCCTTGTTCAAGGCGGTGAACGAATCTTGGAAATTGCCAAAGATAATACGGAACGTGAAATCGGTATCCGTTTTCAAATCAATGGTTTGAAAACTCTGGTCAATTTTGAAAAAGTACGAGCCGGAAAAGAATAATTGCATGATGAAAATGCAAAATCAAAAGATGCCGCTCAAAAATTGGATGTTTTTCTCAAAAAATTCCTAGTGTTCACAGGGTGGTGTGTTCCGTTTTGTTAATTTGGGTATTTTGGTTAATTTTTCTTTTTTTCTTTTCGGCGTGTCGAGCGATGGCGAGCCCCCCTTTTTCTTTCCATCTCATTCCCCGATGTTTACATCGATTGGCGACCGCGATGTCGTTCTACTTTTCCACCCTGGTGCTGGCAATCCAGAACCATTGTTTATGTCTTTCGTCATAATCGGGAATGAGGCATCTTTTTCGTATTAGATAATCTATTAACTCTTCCACTCTGCTCCGTACTCGACAGCGTGGTAGTAATTCTTTTAAGACCTCGATGGCTTTGTTGACATTTCCTTTCCATAAATGTCCTAAAATCACTTGTTGCCAATATTCCCGTTCCTTTTTGGGGAATCCAAGCCC
>JAIROD010000331.1 GCA_031257725.1 Planctomycetaceae bacterium
TACCACCCCTGCCCCTCCGAAGGAGGGGAATCATTCCCCTCCTTCGGAGGGGCTAGGGGTGGTCATTCGGAGGAAACGACTGAATAGTTAAAAAAAAATATTTCACTGATATATTACGGTTATTATTATTCTTTAAGAAAGATGATTGGTCAATAAGGTAAGGGAGCGTTTACGCCAATCATCATCGCTTGAATCGGTGAATTTTATCTCGTTTTTTCGTCTGTTTCCTACTCTCAAAAAATAATCGGAGAAAATCGGCAAACTATTTTTTGGATTCTGCGGTTTTTTCTGAAAAAGTGGAAAAACCGAGAAAATTTTAATTTTCTTTTAATTTTTTTCAGAGATAAAAAAATTCCGATTGACATTTTGTTTGGTTTCATGTAATCTTTTAAACAATCTTATTGCGATGTGTTTTCTTGCCGTTATGTGTTGCGGCAGGCAAATCGCAATTATTTCAGTAAAACCTTAGAAAATAAGGAGTAGAACAATGGAAAACTTAGTGAAAGGTATGACCGGATTTTTCGTGATGCTATGGGCGAAAAGTCAAATGTTAAAATGGGCAAGACAGGGGGGGGGGGCAGTATGTAGGAAAGAGTTAAAAACGGAGAGTGGAAAGAGTTGGTTTTCCCAACATTTTTCCGCAAAATTCTCAACTCTTTTACGTTCTTCACCGTTCGGCTTTACGTTAGTCGAACTTCTTGTGGTGATTGCGATTATCGGCGTGTTAATCGCTCTTCTACTTCCTGCTGTACAAGCCGCGAGAGAAGCCGCGCGGCGTTCACAGTGTTCCAACCATCTCAAACAATTCGGAATTGCCGTCCACAATTTTGTTGCGGCAAAAAACAACAAACTCCCGCCGATTGTTCTTCACACGGCACGACCGAGTTTTTTCGTTCTGTTGATGCCGTATTACGAATTTCAGCCGCTTTATGACAAGATCATGGCGAATGGTCAGGAACCGGCGTTGCAAGACCTGGCAACCTGGAATTCCACAACACGCACATTTTCAACGCCTCCCCACGATGAAGCCCGATATCGTATTTGGTGGGATAACTTATCGGAAGCGGAACAAAACGAGTATTCATCAGTTCCGTTATGGAAATGTCCGACACGGCGAAGCGGTATTCAAATGGCGACCGATCATGATACTGCTTCAGCAGATAATAACATGCCCATCGGTCCTGTTTCCGATTATGCGGTGGTTTGCCTTGTTGCAAGCACTGCGGTTCCGAATGGTTGGTACACTCATTATATCGCCGTAAATGGAAGTATTGGAAGCCATGTGACTCCTCAACGCGGTCCCTTCCGTGTTGCAACAATTCCAACTTCTGCGAAACAATCAGTCGATAGCGCAATACCGCGTGACTCAATTAGTTATTGGGCAGACGGAACGAGTAATCAAATTGTTTTCGGTGAAAAGCATATTCCGCAAGGACTTGCCAATATTTGCCGTACTCCTTGGTTCAAACAAGGCGAATGTACTGTCTTAACTATTGACGGACGGTCATGTCAAGGGCATTCCCGTCAAGTTCACCCTTCAATCCGGCTGGCGCAAGGTCCCAATGACTTTGTACCGCCTAATCTCGATTCAACGGGGAATGAACAGGATTATTCGCCGGTAGTTGGTTATGGTTTCGGGAGTTATCATCCGGGAGTCTGCCAATTTCTAATCGGCGATGGTTCTGTCCGTGCATTCGCCAACTCAACACCAATGGCCGAAGTCTTATGTCGATTGGCGGATGTTGCCGACGGTGAACCGGTCTCTTTGCCCTAGTAATTTTTTCTCGGTTCTAACGAATTTTCTTTAACCATTTTTTTAATACAAAAATATATGAATATGAACACTATTTTACGTTTTTTGATGTTGTTTGTTTTGGTGTTGTCTCTTGGTTGCAGTAAAGGAAATTCTGTAACAGGCAAAGTAACCTTTTCCGACGGTAATCCGTTGACTCGCGGTGAAGTGGTTTTTTCGACAACAACATTTGTTGCCGCCGGTATGATCCAACCGGACGGAACCTATTCGATCCGCGCAAACAATATGAAAGAAGGAATTCCGTCAGGAAAGTATGCCGTTACGGTTAAAGCTTATGAAGACGCGCAGGACAACCCGGACGGAATGATGGAAAACCTTAAACCGGTCAAGTCTCTAATTGATACAAAATATGCTTCACCCGCAACAAGCGGTCTCGCCTGTGAGGTCAATGGTTCCATGACATTCAATATCAGTGTTGAACCTTTCAAATAAATCCGTTTCACAAAACTATTTTTTTAACATTTTTTAACATTTTTTTGGGAGATTTTCTATGAGAAAATATTATTTTTTTAAGGGGTTTACCCTTGTCGAATTACTTGTAGTCATTGCGATTATCGGCGTATTGATTGCCTTGCTTTTGCCGGCAGTGCAGGCGGCACGCGAGGCGGCGCGGAGAATGCAATGTTCCAACCAGTTGAAACAATTTTCGATCGCGCTGCACAACTATCACGACACCAACGATTCCTTTCCTGCCGGAAATAGCCGTGTTGCTCTTTCCGCAACACAACGTTGGAACGGCTATTCACCACTCCTGATGTTGATGCCGTTTTACGAACATGCCGCTGTCTATACGGAGGCAACAACCGGAACCAATGCGGGAAAAGATCCTAGTACCGGCTCCGGATATCCATGGAATACAACGGTTACGATTTTACTTTGCCCGTCGGATTCCAATGGTACTGTTGCCGATGCGCGGGTTTCTTATGTTTTTTCGCTTGGCGATTGGCCCGATAAAAACAATGACAATAATACCGCAACTATTTTCAAACCGGTCAATCCTCGTGGTATGTTTGTACGTTGTGTTGGTCCCGGTTCAACAGATAGTTGGGCATCTGTTTGGTATGGCATGAATGCGTTGTCGGACGGAACGAGCAATACGGTTGTTTTTTCAGAACGCGCTGTTACTTCAAACCGTAACACCATACGCGGAGCTTACAAGTTGAACGCAACCGGTATGAACAACGCTAATACGGATATTGCCGCCGGAACCGGTGCTCTTGCTGTTACCGTTCAGGGCTGTCTCGATGAACGTGACAAAAAAGGATATAAAACAACTGGAGGAGCAATTCAACAAGCGGATCATTTTGGTACACGTTGGGCTGATGGTCGGGGACCTTCGAGTTTTTCAACGATTTTACCGCCCAATTCACCGAGTTGTTCCGGTGGCGGTCTTGATTATGATGCCCGCATGATGGTTGCCGCTTCCAGTTATCACAGCGGCGGTGTTAATGCGTCGCTGGCGGACGGTTCCGTGCGTTTTATTTCCGAAACGATTAACTATGGAACAATTACCGCAACAACAACTCCAGTTACTGGAGGCGAATCGCCGTTTGGTGTTTGGGGGGCGTTAGGTTCGATCAACGGCGGTGAAGCCAAAACTCCGTAACTGCAATCGCAAACACAAGAATTTTTTGTAACTATCCAATTGACGGTAAGTGAGGAGAGTATTTTCTGTTTGTAGGCGATGTTCTCCCCACTCCCGTTAAGGGGATGCCGGTCAATTTATACCCTTCCTTCGCCCTGAAATGACAATAAATTAGTGGGGAATCTCTCCTCATTCAGGAATTTATCGAAAGTTAACGGCGTGGGCTTGCCCCGCGTACCCCCCCAAACACAGGATAACTCATCACACTTTAAAATTCGTAATATATCAGTGGAATTTTTCGGAGATTGAAGTTTATTTGTAACTATTCAGTCGCGGTGAATGTTCGTTTTTCTGTCCCGATAGGGACAACATATTGGTAGAAAGCGATTACGATTAAAAATGGTAACTGTCTATTTTGTTTTAATTTTTTGTAATATTTCAGTGGAATATTCCTGATTATTTCTGATTTAGGGGAAAGTGGATAGTCCCCTACCAACCTTATTTTCACCTTATTTT
>JAIROD010000334.1 GCA_031257725.1 Planctomycetaceae bacterium
TGGGTTGTTTTAGGAACGCAGTCGTCCCGACTGCATAGAACGACGGAAAGTTATTTTATTGTTGCGGGCGAGACGCCCGCGTTCCTAGAAAAGACCCTTTTGTTGCCGTTTATAGTATAACCTGAATATTTCATGTTTTTTTGATACAATTTATATTTGTTTTTCATAAAGTGTTTGTTTTCAATAAGTTACAGAGAAAAACAAACTAAAACATGGATTTTCGGACGAAAACAGAGTGTTTTTTCTATTTTTTTAACAATAATTTGGTTGTACTGAAAATTTCAGATTATCTTGAAATATGTGTACCGTGATGAATTATTCGGGCTAAAATAATTTTCTCTATTACTGTGTGTTTATGAATACTAAATGTTTTTTCTTTGCACTGTTGTATATACGCGGGGTGCGGAGTGTATTTTTTGTTTTTTGTTTAGTAGTAGGAAGTATTGGGCAACTTCGCATAGTTGACGGTATGGAGTTGCCATCTCTCTCAGAAATTGCTACGGCTTATCAGGAATATTTACAACGGACGGTTTTCATTTCTTTTGATTCTGAAGAACATGGCAACCACCACCAAACAAGTGCGCACGTAGATATTTGCCAAAATAGTGTACATTTCATTTCAAAAACTGTTTATGCAGAACGCAAAAAACATATTGAGACCGAATGGCTTCTGCACAATGATACACTCCTTCAAATTGTAAAAGAGCCGGAAAAAGAGAGCTTCAATGTCTATTCTTTTCATAATCCTTCCAGTGCAGAGCATATTCTTGACTACAATAATTTTTTCATGTTACAAGGTGTTGTCCCACTCGGAAGCACAACAAAACGAATCTCTGTTTCTCAGATCATTTCTAGCGGACAAGTTAAAGTGGTGTCTCATAAAGAAGGTAATTCAGATAGTGTTTGTTTGGCGGGAATACTTGATGGTGTGGAGATAACCTGTTTTTTAAATCGCAAGTATGGTTATGTATTGGAACGATGCCGGATTACTAAGAAACCGGAAATGGTGTTGAACGAGATCATTTCATTTGATGGTTCGTTTGATCGTTTTATTTCGGTTAATGGTGTTTGGTTGCCGACATCCTACACGTGTAAGATACTATCCACTGCATCAAAACCTGCGGATAACGGCACAGACGATAGAGTGATTTACAAAGGAGAATCGAACTTTCATTGGACATTATCGAATTATCGAATCGCCAGTAACATACAGGACCAATATTTTAAGATTCAGACCAACATCCCTAACTGGACAAAAGTATCGGTAATGGATGCTCCGCAGATTGATTATGTCTGGTTTGACGGTGAAATCGTTCCACTTACGGATGAAATTGCATTGGCACGTATTCGAGGACATGGTTTTATCCCCGGAGTTCGAGAACCGCGTTTTTGGTTTATAGCAGCGGGAATTTTTATGGTAACCCTTGCACTTGGACTTAAAATCAGGGATTTTTTCCGTAATCGTAAAAATAGGAAAGGATGATTGATATGATACGTATTACCGCTGTTGCAATAATCCTTTTCTGTTTTTTTCTTCCATCGTTTGCAGAGGAGATACCGGTAGATATTGCATTACCAGATTTGAAAAATGTTATTGTTGCCGGTCCGTATTGCGGAATTTATTCTCTTGCTGCATGTTTAGATGCTTTCGGTAAAACATATTCGTTGCATGAACTATTGCATCCAGATTATATTGGTTCCTTTCGGGGTAGTACAAATAAAGAATTGGTAAAAGCAGCAGAGAGATATGGTTTGTATGGAAAGTCTTATACCAATATGTTATGGTGGCAACTTAGAAATATTAAAGAACCAATGATTCTTCATTTTCGTGGTAACAGTAACAGTGAATTTAATCACTGGGTTGCTTTTCTCGGCATGGAAGGAAATCATGTACGCATTCTTGATGTACCGCACGAAATTGCCAATTTAACGATAGCCGAATTACTTGCTCAATGGGACGGTGTTGCCATTCAGCTTTCTGAAAATCCCATACAAGACGAATTGATTTGGCAATCCCGTTCAGATTATTTCTTTATCGTTTTATTTATTCTTGGTAGTTGTCTATTGTATAAAAAATTTTTTCAATCGAACAATGAAATATTCACATCTGTATTTCAGCATATAAAATACTGGCAGCAACTTTTCGTACAAAGTGTTTTGTTATTGGGAACATGCATTTTCATTGCTATTATTTATCATGTTTTGAGTCCTATCGGTTTTTTAAAAAATCCGTCAGCAGTTGCAGAGGTAACTCGTCGTTATTACGCTATTGATGTTCCAGAAATTTCTCTTGACGAAATGAGACAAATTTCCGAACAAAAAAGTGCTGTTATTTACGATGCCAGATATCATCGGGATTTTGAACGGGGAACGATTCCCGGTGCAGTAAACCTACCGATCAACTCCGATCTTATGGAACGGAAACAGATTTTGCACGGAATTGATAAAACACAGAAAATTGTCCTTTATTGTCAAAGTTCCGGTTGCGGTTTTTCTGATGAAGTGGCAGCGTTTTTAAAATTCAATGGTTATCGTAATGTTTCAATTTATCGCGGCGGTTATCGCGAATGGTCAAATAGTTTAAAATGATTCGATCTTCATGGTTTTCAACGTATGATATTATAGTAACTTGGGTAATCGGTGTAGCGTTTTTACTTGCCGGTGTACCGCATTGGGGTAATCCGTATTATTTTCTTGGTTCTGTTTACACTTATAAACTTGTTGATCCGGATGTCGGACAAATGGTTGCAATTTCATTACGGGAGCGTTTTTCTTTTAGTGGTTTCTTATGCGGCGAGATTTTTAGTTGTAGTCTCATTATTCCTAAGGTATTTCCATCGATTTGCTTTATAGAGACACCGTAAGAGTAACATGTCCT
>JAIROD010000337.1 GCA_031257725.1 Planctomycetaceae bacterium
CTGTTTTCGTCCAAAAATCCATGTTTTTGCATGTTTTTCTCCGCAACTCCTTAAAAACAGGCACGTTACGAAAAATAAATGAAAATTGTATCAAAAAGGGCATGAAATATGCGGGCTAATAGTTAACGACGTGGTTTACCCCGTGTTTTAGGGTTAAGTCGAACAACGCGGGGCAAGCCCACGCCGTTAACGTTCGGTAAATTCTGAATAATGAGCGATTCCCAGTTAATAGTTAACAACGTGGTTTACCCCGTGTTTGGGGGTTAAGTCGAACAACGCGGGGCAAGCCCACGCCGTTAACGTTCGGTAAATTCTGAATAATGAGCGATTACCAGTTAATAGTTAACGACGTGGTTTACCCCGTGTTTGAGGGGTTAAGTCGAACAACGCGGGGCAAGCCCACGCCGTTAACGTTCGGTAAATTCCGAATGGTAAGCGATTCCCAGTTAATAGTTAACGACGTGGTTTACCCCGTGTTTTGGGGTTAAGTCGAACAACGCGGGGTAACCCACGCCGTTAACTTTCGGTAAATTCCGAATGATGAGCGATTCCCAGTTAATAGTTAACGACGGGGTTTACCCCGTGTTTGAGGGGTTAAGTCGAACACAACGCGGGGCAAGCCCACGCCGTTAACGTTCGGTAAATTCTGAATGACGAGCGATTCCCAGTTAATAGTTAACGACGGGGTTTACCCTGTGTTTTGGGGTTAAGTCGAACAACGCGGGGCAAGCCCACGCCGTTAACGTTCGGTAAATTCTGAATGATAAGCGATTCCCAGTTAATAGTTAACGACGTGGTTTACCCCGTGTTTGGGGGGTAAGTCGAACAACGCGGGGCAAGCCCACGCCGTTAACGTTCGGTAAATTCTGTTATTAAAGATTCTCCACGATATATTACTAAAATTTTTACTAAATTCCATCTTGATCTTTCCATATTTTCCAGGGAGCTTTTCCATTATTCCAACGGTATTCCAAATCCAGTTTATCGCGCAATGTGTCCATACATTGCCAGTAACCTTCATGCCGGAACGCCATCAATTCACCATCAACAGCAATTTTTTCCAGTCCGCTGCCTTCCAGAACGTCGGAATCCTCTTTAATGTAATCGAAAATTCCTTCATTAAAAACAAAAAAACCGCCGTTTATCCAACCTTCAGAAGTTTGCGGTTTTTCGGCGAAGGATTGAACAACCGGCGTGTCGTGATCAAAAGAAATCACACCATAACGTGCAGGCGGACGAACAGCGGTAACAGTGGCGATTCTGCCGTGTGATTGGTGAAACGCAAGCAATGCGTTCAGATCAATATTCGCCAACCCGTCGCCGTAAGTTACAAAAAACGGTTCGGTACTCCGTAACCATTTTTCCATTCGTTTGATTCGACCGCCGGTTTGTGTTGTTAATCCTGTTTCCATTAGATGAATTTTCCATTGTTCCGGCGGAGCGGAGTAATTGGCAATGTTACCGGTTCCGAGATCGACCATGATACTGCCGCAGGTTTTGTGATAATTGGTAAAGTATGATTTGATTACTTCGCCTTTATAACCGGTTGCGATAAAGAAATTTTCGCATGAAAATTCCGCAAAGTATTTCATGATATGCCAAAGAATCGGAAATTCACCGATTGTAACCATTGGTTTCGGTTTAATATCCGTCTCCTCCGCCAACCGCGTCCCGCGTCCTCCCGCTAATATGACCACTTTAAGCATTGGAAAAATAGTAATAATAATTATGCCAAAATAAAAGAAAAAAATCGGTATCTATTCAGTAGAGTATCTTATCAGAAAATACTCATCAGGTAGGCAACCTTTCGCCGAAAGCAACGGTTGAGTTTGTTATTCGAGTTGTACGCGGTTGGTTTTTAATTTCCATCTGCAAACAGCCGACGCGGCCTTTCGGCGAAAGGTTGCCTACCATCGAATGACCAATCCACTGAATAATTACAAAAAAATTTGTGTTAAGCCAAAAGTTCAAAAAGTAAAGTGTGAACAATTAGAGCGATTATTCTAAAGTAAAATCACCTAACCGGCAATCAGTCGTCTTTTTTTAAATGGAAAAAGTATTTTGTTCACTGTTTCACAAAATTTATGTTTACCGAAAACACTCCTCCGTATCACTTTCCGATTTTATTGTTTTAACCTGATTTCCCATGCTGTTTTACCAAGCAGCCGAAAATAGAGGAGGACGAAATAACCGCAAAAGGTTAAGAGAGTTGCCGCGATAAGATAATAAAAGAACGACTGCATAAACCAATGTTTCTCCAATGTAGTTCCGGTAACGAGTAAACCGGCAAGAATTGTTATCGGAACGCCAATTACAACAATTGCTTTACCGTACAATTGTAACCAAAGACCCGGACGTTTATATAAACTTGCTAATGTTTTACGCGGGCAATCACCGTAAAAAGTATCCGATTCGATAACACAAAGAAAAAGAATTGGAAAACAAAGAAACTGACCGATAAAATGGAGAATAATCAGTGTTGATTCTTGATCCGGCATAAAAAAAACGGTTCCTTGCCAAACGATGAAACCGGGAAAACCTGAAACGAAAAGAATGAGCAGCGACCAACCGAGATAGGAAAGACCGAAATCAAGATTAAACGGAATCCAATGTTCAACCCGATCTTTTCCGGCGGCGGTTTCCAAAAAAAGACTGATTCCGAACAAAAACAACATGGTCAGCCAAACAATACTTAAAACAGTGCCAAACCAGAAATTGATGAGAAAGAAACCGCTTTCTGTTAAATTGTACGTATAACCGCTTCCTTGACCGTAAACTCGGTCGAACAGAATTTGCCAGATCATTGATCGTGCTTTTTCACCGGTGAGATTGCCGAGAATACCGCAAAGAGTCAACACAACCATTCTGGCGCGGCAATGGGAATCGAAGAGCGGTGACCATAAAAAATCGGACGCGGCATGTTGTGAACTGCCGATGAATGAGTCTGAATGTTGTAAATCGGACGGAGTCCGGGAATTTTGTGAACCGAAAGAAATTAAGTCGGCTGAATCGGCGGGCGGCAACGGAATTTTCGGCGGTAACGGAATTTCCGTCAGAGACGGAGAAGGAAAAACTGTTAGCGATAGCGGCAATGGAGGCGGTGACGGTGGAAGCGGCGGCGACGATGAAGAAGGTAAAGAGGACGGCAAAGAGGAAGGCGGCGATGGAGAAGGTAAAGAGGCAGGTAAAGAGTCAGGTAAAGACGGCGGCGACGATGAAGACGGCAATGAAGTTGAAGGCGGTAAGGGCGGCGGAAAGGACGATGAAGACTGGAGTGGTGATGAAGACTGGAGCGGTGATGAAGACTGGAGCGGTGATGAAGACTGGAGCGGTGATGAAGACTGGAGCGGTGATGAAGTTGCGGCATCAAATTGACGTTGTTTTTCAATGCGTTTTCGTGCAGCGGGATCACTGGTTTCATCTGAATTATTTTTGGAACCGGCGAGATATTCTTCCAACCTTCCGTTACGAATTGCTTGTTTAATTGCTTCGGTCTCTTTTTCGATTTCCATTTGCTGTTGAATGACGGCTTCTTCCTCTTTTTTTTCTTTGTCGCTTTTCAAAAGGCGATTGAGTGCATCTTCCATCATGGGCGGTTTATCAATGAAAATCGGCGGTGGAAGCCGATTTTCGTGTCTAATTCGATTTTGTTTTTCCTGTTCTTCCCTGAATAATCGTTGATTTTCCGCTCTAATGAGCAAAATATCTTGTCTGGAGATATCCGGTTCCTGAATGTTGTAACCTCCGGCGGCTTCGGGATCGTCGGCAATCAACATAAAACGTTGCGGAACAGCCATAATTTCTGTTAAACGGTAACAATCAGGGCAACGTTTCCAAAGACCAACTTGATCTTCACCGGCATAAAGTCTTGTTTTACAAGCGGAACAGATTACCGGAATCAGCCGAACACCGGCATTGTACGGAATATCCGGCGCAATTGTTTTATTGGCGTCGTCATCTTCAATCGGGGCAAGCTCTAATTCGTCATCCTCTATTGGAGCAAGCCGGAGTTCTTCGTCATTGTGTTCCATTGTTGGGTGTTCCATTGTTGACAACAGGTTGAGTACAGGTTAAATGCAACCAAACATCATTGTTCATTTTATTTTTTTTTGTTTTTGTGTAAAGGATGGGGCAGGCAAGCATCAGTGGGTGCGTTTGTTGGTTTGGTCGTTAACGGCGGGGTTTACCCCGCGTTGGGACCATGACAGAGTAAGTCATGCCGGTAACAATCGCGAATAATCGCAGGTTGCGAAAATAAATATTCCGTCCCGTTAGGGACGAAATTTGTACTAAGGTTGTTTTTGTTGGAAAATCAGGTTGGAAATAAGGTTACGTCATGGGAATCATCACGGGGTGAACCACGCCATTAACAATCTGTGTACATCTGCGAAAATCTGTGGATGATTCTTTTTGTTTTTATTTTATCCACAGATTTACGCAGATTATCGCAGATGGGGGCGTTTGTTGGTTCGATCGTTAACGGCGGGGTTTACCCCGCGTTGGTGCCATGTTAGAGTAAATCATGCCGGTAACAATCGCGAATAATCACAGGTTGCGAAAAAACAGAACGATAAAAAATTCGTCCCGCTAGGGACGAAATATTGGTAGAAAAAAAGGTCAATCAAAAACACGCGTCCCGTAGGGACGATATGTTGGTAGTTTTCTACCAATATGTCGTCCCTAACGGGACGGAATTTTTGTTCAATCGTTAACAGCGGGGCGAACCCCGACGTAACAATCGTGTGGTAAAAAAAACGCGGGGCAAGACTACGCCGTTAACTTTCAGTAAATTATGAATGACGAGAGATTCCCATTTGGTGTTTTTTCGCAACCTTCCGGTTGCGGCTCTGAAAATGGTTCTGGCGGCTCTGAATACTTTCGATCTAAAAATTAATTTGTAACTAATCGGCGGAAGGTTGTGGGGTAGATGGTTTCGGTGGTTCGTTGACACCGACAATTTTTGCCAGCGTTTCCGGAAATTCTATTCCGCCCACCTCTTTCATTACCTGCATCATTGGCGGTAATGTTTTCGCCATATTTTGCAAAAAACCAGCCGTTGCCGATTGCCCGCCATCTTTCGCCCCGCCATCCCAAACAATAATTTTGTCAAACTTAATGTTTGAAATCGCTTGCGATGACGCTTCAACCAGATTGTCAAAGTGTTCCAGCATCAGAAGTTGGAACGCCTTTTCCGCTCCGCCACACGCTTCGATAATCCGTTGAAGCCCTTCGCCTTTTTTGGCTAAAATTTCAAAATTACCACGTGCTTCAGCCTCCAGTTTGGTGAAAATCGCTTTTGCCTCGCCTTCCGCTTCAATACGCCGTTGTTCGGCAAGTGCCTCCGCTTCAACAATTGTTCGTGCTTTTTGAGCTTTGGCAGGGGCTTCAAATTCCGCACGTTGTTTCGCTTCCATCAATTGCGCTTCCGCCTGAGCCGCTTTGGTTTGGGCAAGGTATTGAGCTTCAAGAACAGCGGCTTCCGCTTCACGCTTTTTCGTTTCACCTATCTTAAACGCATCCGCCTGTTTGACCTGCAACTCCGCTTGTGAGGCTGCAATAATTGCTTTCGCTTTGTTTTCACCTTCGATTGCAGTTGCATTGGCATCCGCTTGACGGACATTCAATTCGGCTTGCGAAACGGCAACCGTTGCTTTCGCTCGGTTCTCACCTTCCACCGCGGTCGCATTGGCTTCGGCAGTCTGAATACGCATATCCCGTTCCGATTGCTTGACTTGCGCCTCACAAAGAAACGCCGCCGCTTGTTCGCCAACCGTTTGCTCTTTTTTCAGATCAGCAACTTTGATTGCCTGATCCCGCGTCAATTCCGCAAGTTTGACTTCCTTATCGCGTTCTGCTTCCCGCGTTCCGATCATTTGCACCTTCACCGCGTTGGCAACATTAATTGCTTTTGCCTGTTCCGCTTCGGCAACACGAATTTCACCCATCTTTTCGTTGTCAGCAACATCACCTCGTGCTTTTTGAATTGCTTCCGACGCCGCTTTACGACCAATGGCTTCAATATAACCGCTTTCATCCGTAATATCCGTAATGTTGACATTGATCAACACCAAACCGATTTTACGTAATTCAGGATCAAGCGATGCGGTAATATTCGCCAAAAAAGTTTCACGGTCACGGTTGATCTCTTCGATGTGCATCGAGGCGATCACCTGACGGAGTTGTCCGAAGATAATGTCTTCAGCTTGTTTCGAGATTTGTACTTTGGTCAAACCAAGAAGCCGTACCGCCGCGTTTTGCATTTGTTCTGGAGTTGTCCCGATGGCAACCGTGAACACGCTTGGAACATTGACGCGGATATTTTCCATCGACAACGCCCCGCGCAACGGAATTTCAATTTGCATCGGTTCAAGACTCAGATAAGCATAATCCTGAATCACCGGATAAATGAACCGTGCGCCGCCGTGAATACAGAGAGACGACTGACCTCGTCCGCTCTTGCCGTAAACAACGAGAATCCGGTTGCTCGGACAACGCCGGTAACGCTTGATAATTAAAACGAAAACCGAAAGAAGTGAAATCGCCAGTAATACCGCGCCAACGGTCAGTACAGTGTAAAAAACGTCCATAATAGTAAAATGTTGTAAAAAGGTGAAACGAAGTAAGTAAATTAAGTAAATATAGGTAAATCAATCAAATATGACAAACCTATAAAATTT